>JAISPN010000196.1 GCA_031274845.1 Acidobacteriaceae bacterium | reverse complement strand
AGTGGCGCTATGCCATCCTTGACCTTTCTCGGCGCCGCAGAGACCGTCACCGGCTCGAAACACCTCCTCGATACCGGCTCACACCGCATTCTGGTGGACTGTGGCCTCTTTCAGGGCCTGAAGGAATTACGCCTCAAAAACTGGGACCCTTTACCGGTTCCCGCCTCCTCCATCGACGCCGTGATCCTCACCCACGCGCACCTCGACCACAGCGGCTACCTGCCGCGGCTTGTGTCGCAGGGGTTCAGGGGGCGGATCTTTTGCACGCCCGGCACGCGCGATCTCTGCACGCTCGTCCTTCCTGATTCCGCGCACATCCAGGAAGAGGACGCGCGCAACGCCAACCGCCACAGCTACACCAAGCACAACCCGGCCTTGCCGCTCTACACCGTCGACGACGCGGAGCACACGCTGATGCTCTTGCAGCCCGTCGGCTACAACCGGCCCGTGCCCGTTGTGCCAGAAGCAACCGTTGAATTCATCAACGCCGGCCATCTGCTCGGCTCGGCCTACGCGCGGGTGAAACTCGGCGGCAAGACACTGCTCTTCGGCGGCGATCTCGGCCGCTACGGACGGCCGGTGCTGCCCGATCCGCTGCCGGTCGATCACGCCGACGTCCTGCTCCTGGAATCCACATACGGCGACAGGCTGCACGAGCCCGACGATCAAGGACAGCGTCTTGAGGAAATCATCACGCAAGCAATAGCCAGAGGCGGCAAGCTGATTATTCCGGCCTTCGCGATCGGCCGCGTCGAAGAACTGCTCTATTGGCTGAAGCGCCTCGAAGACGAGAAACGCATTCCGGTGCTGCCGGTCTTTGTCGATAGTCCAATGGCCGCCAAGGCGCTGCAGTTCTACACGGACCACGCTGACGAACTCGATCTCGACCTGATGCCTGGCGCGCGCGGCGTCTGCACCTTCTGCACGACGCGCCTGACGACTGTCGCGTCAGTGCAGCAGTCCCAAGAGTTGACGGCATCGCGGCGGCAAGCAATCGTCATCGCCGCCAGCGGAATGGCGACCGGCGGGCGTGTCCTGCACCATCTTGCCGAAGCGCTGCCCAGCGAGAAGAACACGGTGCTGTTCGTCGGCTTCCAGGCGGCGGGGACACGCGGGCGAAAATTGGTGGACGGCGAGAAAACCGTCCGGATCAAGGGGCAAGATATCCCGGTCAAAGCCACCATCGAATCGCTCGATTCGATGTCTGCTCACGCTGACGCCGGGGAAATCATGCGGTGGCTGTCTGGCTTTTCAGCGCCGCCGTCCATGACCTACCTTGTGCACGGCGAGCCCGGATCGCTCAACGCACTCAAGCAACGCATAGAAAAGGAAAAACAACAATGGCCGGTGCACATCGCGCGTTATCTGGAAACCGTGCAGCTCTAGTCGTGGCGGGAGCGATCGCCGCGCAGATGGGCTGCGGCAGCAGCACGCCAGCGCCTGAATCCGCGTCAACCTCAACACCCTCGCGCGCGAACGCGGAACGTCCATATCTGCTCGAACGCGTCGACGACGCCGCCGTGGTACAGCTCTACGCGGACGGCTTCAGCGCCTTGCCGCTCAACGAGAAGATCCTCATCTGGCACCTGACGCAAGCCGCCATCGCCGGACGCGACATCTTCTACGACCAGCGCCACGCGCTCAGCCTGCCGATGCGCGATGTGCTCGAAGCCATCATCAGCCATCCGAACAACATCGATCCGGCCACGCTCACGGAAGTGACGCGCTACACGAAGCTGTTCTGGATTAATTCCGGTCCCTACAACAACCTGACCGCGCGCAAGTTCGTGCTCGCGTGTACGCCAGACGCATTCGCCGCTGCGGCGCACGCCGCCGAGCAGAACGGCGCGACGTTCCCGGCGGCGCCAAACGAATCGCTCGATCAGTTGCTCGCGCGGCTGCAGCCGATGTTCTTCGATCCAAACGTCGATCCGATGGTGACCGCCAAGACGCCGCCGCCCGGACAAGACATCCTCACGGCAAGCGCCAACAACCTGTACGACGGCGTGACGCTGAAGGATCTCGACACGTTCACCGAGCATCACCCGCTCAACTCGCGCCTCGTCAAACATAACGGCACGCTGAGTGAAGAGGTCTATCGCGTCGGTGGCCGCTACGACCGGCCGATCGCGGCGATCGTGTCGCACCTGCAGGCGGCGATTCCCTATGCGACCGAGCCGATGGCCAACGCGCTCCGCGCGCTCATCAAGTTCTACCAGACGGGCGACACCGCCGATCGAGAGGCGTACGACATCGCCTGGGTGCAAGACAAAGCCTCACCAGTCGATACGATCAACGGCTTCATCGAGGTCTATCAAGATGCGCGCGGCATCAAGGGCGCCTGGGAAGGGCTCGTCTTCTACGTCAACCGCGAGAAGACGGCCGACATCCAGACGCTCGCGGCAAACGCGCAGTGGTTCGAAGATCGGATGCCGTGGGACCCCAAGTACCGCAAGCCGCACGTGCAGGGCATCACCGCCAACGCCATCGATGTCGTTGTCGAAACCGGTGACTCCGGACCGGTGACACCCATCGGGATCAACCTTCCCAACGACTCGCGCATCCGCGAGCAGTACGGCAGCAAATCGGTGTCGCTGTCGAACGTCACCGAAGCCAGCGACCGGGCGACGCTGCCGGCGTTCCGCACCGAGTTCGCGTGGACGCCGGAAGAAGCGGAACGCGCCGCGAAGTGGGGCGCGGTGGCCCGTGATCTCCACACCAACATGCACGAGGTCATCGGCCACGCGTCAGGCCAACTCGCCGCGCGGTTGAACGGCCAGCCTCAGGTGTTCCTGAAGGAGTACTACTCGGCGCTCGAAGAAGGACGCGCCGATCTCGTCGCGCTGTACTTCATCGCCGACCCCAAACTCGTCGAGCTTGGCGTTGTCCCGGCGGCCGATCACGATGCGATCGTCCAGACGGAATACGAAGCACAGATTCGAAACGCGCTCGTGCAACTGCGCCGCGTCCGCAGCGGAACGCAAATCGAAGAAGACCATATGCGTAATCGCCAGATGATCATTCGCTGGCTCATCGCCAACACAAAATCAATCGACGTCCGCCAGCGTGACGGCAAGACGTTCTACGTCCTCACCGACGCGAAGGCGTTCCGCGATGGGATCGGCACGCTGCTCGCCAACGTGCAGCGCATCAAGTCGGAGGGGGACTACAACGCCGCGAAGCAGCTCTTCGACACCTACGGCATCCACTTCGACACCAAGCTCCGCGACGAAATCGTCGCGCGCGTCGACCATCTGCAACTGCCTTCGTACACCGGGTTCGTGATGCCGAAGCTCGACGCCGTCACTGACGCCAGCGGCACGATCACCGATGTGCGGATCAGTTATCCCGCCGACCTGACAAAGCAGATGCTCGAATTCTCCGCCGCGACACGCGCCAGCCGATGATCGCGATCTCGCGCCGGACGCCTGGGATCGTTGTTCTCGCCGTCGCACTTACCGCATGGGCTGCCGACGCTTCGGCGCAAGCCTCGCGGCTGCCGATTGTTCAGGCCATGGAGCGTGGCGTGACAAGCGTCACCGATCTGGGCACGCTGCGCGTCGACGCGCGTAGTGCCAACGGCGACATGGCGCGCCTCGCGCTACGCGCGCTCGGACAACTCGAACAAAGCGTCCTCATCACGGATCTGCTTCCCGCGCTGACGCACGCGCTCCCCGAAGTCCGTCTCGAAGCCGCGCACGCCGTCGCGCAAGCCGCGGTTGGATTTCCCGCCACGCCGGCGCGCGGCGCGACGCTCACCGTGCAATCGACGCAGGCGGCCTTAATCACGCGGCTGGGTGTCGAGACCGACAGCAGCGTTCGCGCTGGCCTGCGCGAAGCCATCGCGCGTCTTCCGTACCGAGACGCGGCCGACGTCGCGCGGGCGGAAACAGCGATCCTGTCGCAAGCGGCGACCCCGGACCTGAACGATCGCCTTGGCACGGCACGCGCGCTTGAAATTCTGGTGCGGCGACTGAGCGACGTGCGTCCCGCATCGGAGACGATGATCGCGGCGCTGCACGACCTGGCGAAAACGCCGTCAGATGCGCAAGAGGCGGCTCACGATGCACGCGTGCGCCGGCTCGCAATCGACGCGCTCGCGGAGGCGCACGATCCGGACCCTTCGCTCATCGACATCGCGCACAGCGACCCCGACGCGCAAACGCGGCGGCTGGCAATTCGCGCGATTGCCGCAAACGGTGGCCATGCTGAACAGATCGAATACGCCCTCACCGATCCCGCACCGATGGTGCGGCTCGAAGCGCTGACGTCGCTTGGTCTCCACGGCGGACAGAGCGGGTGCCGCGTGTCGGTTGAGGCTACGTTCGACGAGGAGCTGCTCGTGGCACTCACGGCGATCGACCAACTCGCCGCCTGCGGTGAGATCCCCGAAGCGATGCAGATCCTCGAACGGAGCGTGGCCGACGACAGCGACCTCGACGAGCCGCGCGGCTTCCATCGCGCCACACACGCGCTCGTCGCGCTCGCGGCAGCACGTCCCGCCGATGCAAGCGACGCCATCACGAGGTACGCACAGAAAACCGCGTGGCAGGTGCGCCTGGCGGCGGCTAATGCCGCGATCCGGACACACGATCGGACCACGCTATTAGCGCTCGCCGAGGACCGCGACGATCGCGTCAGCAACGCCGCCCGCACGGCGCTCGGCGACACGCCCAAAGCACCCACACCGCCGCCGCTTCCGCCAATCTCGGCGGCCGATCTCCGCACCTACGCATCACCGCGCGCGAAAATAACCATCCGTGATGTCGGCAGCTTCGAGATCGCGCTCTTCACCTCAGAAGCGCCGCTCACGGTCCTGCGGTTCATCGCGCTGGCAGAAACGCACTACTACGACGGCACCGCGGTCGACGCGCTCGTCCCCAATCTGACGCTGCGCGCCGGTTATCGCGGCGTGGACGCCGACCGCTATCCTCGCCGCGAAGTCAGCGGCTGGCCGCACGTCCGGGGCACGCTCGGCATCGCAACTCCTGACACCCTCGACGCGAGTTTTTTTCTGAACCTCGTCGACAACCCGCAGTTCGATCACCAGTACACTGTCTTTGCTCAGGTGCTGAACGGCATCGAGATCGTCGATCGACTGCTCGACGGCGACATCATCGAGTCCATCGAGATTCTCCCGTGACCTTCTCCGCACGCATGCCGGCCGAACTGGCGCCCAATCGCCTCTCGGCCGCGATCGCTGCCATGCAGCGCGCCTCGCGTCCGTATCTGGATCTCACGCTCTCGAATCCCACGCGCGCCGGATTCACCTACGATCCGCAACTGCTCGCGCCGCTCGCGCACCCACGCGGTCTTGCGTACGCGCCTGAACCGCTCGGCCTCCGCGCCGCGCGTCAGGCGGTCGCTGAAGAATTTCTCCGCCAGCGCATCGACGTCTCTCCCGACCGCATCGCGCTCACGGCGAGCACGAGCGACGCCTATTCGCTGCTGTTCAAGCTGCTGTGCAATCCGGGCGACGACGTCCTCGTGCCGCGACCGAGCTATCCGCTCTTCGATCACCTGACGCGGCTCGACGGCGTGACGGCTGTCGGCTACGACCTCGAATACCACGGCCGCTGGTCGATTGATTGCGCGTCGGTCCGCCGCGCGATCACGCCGCGAACCAAAGCGTTGTTGCTCGTCAGCCCCAACAACCCCACCGGGAATATCGTCTCGCGCGAAGAGCTGGACGAGGTGGACGCGGTGTGCGCCGCTCACAACATCGCGATGATCGCGGACGAAGTATTCGCCGACTACGTGATCGACGCCGAAGCAGGGGAGCGCGCTGGGCATCTGTTCGGACGCCACGCGCTCGGCTTTACTCTCGGCGGACTGTCGAAATCGGTTGGATTGCCGCAGTTGAAGCTCGGGTGGATCGCGTTGTCAGGGCCTGAACCGATCGTCAGCGCCGCGCAAGCCCGGCTCGAATTCGCCTGCGATACCTATCTCTCGGTCGCCACGCCGGTACAAGCCGCGGCACGCGACATCCTGACGCTCGGCGTATCCGTGCGCCGACAGATCGAAGCGCGCATCGTCGCGAACTATCACCGTCTCGAAGCGCTCGCAGGAGCGGCGCCAGCCACGACGTTGCTCCGCGCGGAAGGCGGCTGGTACGCTGTACTGCAGGTGCCGACGTTCAGATCTGAAGAAGATCTCGCCTTGCACCTGCTGACGGAGCATGGCGTGCTGGCACATCCTGGTTACTTCTTCGATTTCTCGCACGAGTCGTTTCTCATCCTCAGCCTGCTGACGCCTGAGGCCGACTTTGAAGAAGGCGTGCGCCGCATTCTCAGCGTCGTCCCCTTTCCACATTAGAGTCTGACGATTGTGACGATGCGACGATCGGGCCTGCTGATTCCGTTGTTCTCCTGCGCCTCGACGACCAGTTGGGGCATCGGTGACATTGGCGACATCCGTCCACTCGTGACGTGGCTCGCTGGCGCCGGCCAACGCGTCCTGCAACTGCTCCCCTTGAACGAGATGGCGAACGGGGAACAGTCGCCCTATTCGGCCATCACCGCCATGGCCATCGATCCGATCTACATCTGCCTCGCGCACGTGCCTGAGTGGGTCGGCCTCGGTGGAGACCTGTCGCTCTCGCCCGACGAACGCGCGGAGTTGCAGGCGGCGCGCGCGGCGCGGCACGTCGATTACCCTCGCGTGCGCGCGCTCAAGCGGCTGGCGCTCGAGCGTGCCTTCGCGCGGTTCGTCGAGTGCGAATGGACACCTCGCACCGCTCGCGCCCAGACGCTCAGCGCGTTTGTCGCGCGCGAAGCGTGGTGGCTCGAAGACTACACGCTGTTCCGCGCGATTCACGATCGCGAACAGCATCGCTCGTGGATGGAGTGGCCTGACGCCTTGCGTCAACGCGACGCCGAGGCGATGGCGCGGACACGGCAAGAACTCGCCCCGCAGATTCTCTTCTACGAGTACGTGCAGTGGCTCGCGAACACCCAGTGGGAAGCGGCGCGCGGGTTCGCGCGCACGCAAGATGTCTTGCTGTTTGGCGATCTGCCGTTCATGGTGGACATCAACAGCGCGGACGTCTGGGCGCACCAGCACGACTTCAGGCTCGATGCGTCGGTTGGCGTCCCCCCGGATGCTTTCAGCGCGACCGGACAGGATTGGGGCATGCCGGCCTACAACTGGGACGCGCTGGCCGCCAACGACTTTCGCTGGCTGCACGATCGCGCGACGCGCAGCGCCGCGCTTTACGACGGGTATCGCGTCGATCACCTCGTCGGGTTCTACCGGACCTACTCGCGTCCGCGCGCCGGTGGCGACCCGTCGTTCTCGCCGGCGCACGAACCAGAGCAGCGCGCGCTGGGAGAACGGGTGCTCGGGATTTTCCGCGCGCCCGGGTCGGAGATCATCGCCGAGGATCTGGGGGTTGTTCCCGAGTTCGTGCGCGAGTCGCTGACGCGGATCGGCATCCCCGGCTTCAAGGTGTTTCGCTGGGAGCGAGAGTGGGACAGGGAAGGGCAGCCCTTCCGCGATCCATCGACGTATCCCGTCCTCTCCGTCGCCATTGCCGGCACGCACGACACCGAAACGACAGCCGTGTGGTGGCAAAGCGCCACCGTTGCCGAGCGTGAGGCTGTCTTGAATCTGCCCACGTTCACAAACGTCGGCGGGGCCACGCTTGTCGATCAACCGTTCGTGCCGGTCATTCGCGACATCCTGCTCGACGCGCTGCTCGCATCACAATCCGCGCTCGTCATCGTTCCCGTGCAAGATCTGTTTGGCTGGACCGATCGGATCAACGAACCGGCCACGGTCAGTCCCGGCAACTGGACGTTTCGCCTTCCGTGGCCCATCGATCGTCTCGCTGACGTCCCCGACGCGCACGAGCGGCAGCGCACGCTCTTCGCGCTGACGAAAAAACACGATCGCTAACCGCACCGTCTCCGTACAACACAAAGGCCGGCGCAAGGCCGGCCTTTGTGAGCGAATCTTCCGAGCGTCTGGAATTTAGGTGAGCACCTTGATGACGACGCGACGGTTCTGCGCGCGGCCGGCGCTGGTCTTGTTTGGCGCGACCGGATTCTCAGAGCCGTAGCTAATCGTGTTGATCTTGTGCAGCGGAACCTGGTGCTGCGCGTAGAGATAACGCTTCACCTGTTCGGCACGTTCAAGACCCAGCTTGTCGTTCAACTCCTTCGAACCGATGTTGTCGGTGTAGCCTTCGATTTCGAAGTAGACGTTCTTCGGATCGGCCTTCAGCTTGTTGATGATCTCGTCGATCTTCGCCTTGGCTTCATCCGGCAGATCGGTCTTGCCGAACTTGAAGTTGCCCGAGTCCTCGCTGAGCACCGCTTCATAGACCAGCCGGCGCGACGTCTTGTCGAGCGCGTCGATCTTGTTGCCCGCCGCCACGGCCTTGCCATCCGCCGCCACCGCTTTGCCATCCGCGGTCATCGCCGCGCTGTTGGCGGTCGACGCCGCATTCTTGGCATCGGTGATTCCGGCTTGGGCGCGCTGATCAACCTCGCCGATCTTCGCCTCGTTCTGACGCGTGCGTTCCTGCGTCTCCTCGAGCGAGCGGCCGAGCGAGTCGACCTTGGTGTTCACTTCGCCAACGCTGGTGCGCACGAACTTCTTCGTCGCGCACGCCGTGGACCCGCCCACGGCAATCGTGGCTACCGTCGTTGCCATCAAAAGTTGTCGGAACATGATGTTTTCTCCTCTGCTAATAATTCGTTATCGGGCGCGCTTGCCCCAGGATGTAGCCACTTCGGGCTCTTACAGTCAGATCACGGTTCGTGAGTCGAACCTCGAGCGGGTGCCAGCCCGAAAGACCGCTCGCTTCAAACGCGATGAGATATTGCTGACGCAGTTCATCGACAAGCTGACGCGCCGTGACGCTGCGCTCGGACACCGAACTCGCAATGAACACCTCGCCACCCGTCCAGTAGGCAAGGTTGCTGAGCGAGCCGGTCAGCGCCGAACGTTCGACCGTCGTGACCGACGTATCGGAGTTCGGGTTGTCGATCGAGAGCACCAACCCGATGATGTACACCGGCACGTCGATACCGCTCGCCAGCCCTGACACTTCACTTGCCGTCAATGTGCTCGCGTTGTCGAGGCCGTCGGTGAAGACGACCACCGCACGGCGCAGCGCGTCGCGCTTGGCCACACGCTCGGCCGTCCTGGCGATCGCGTCGTGCAACGACGTGGCGCCAAAGGGACGAATGGACGACATCTCGGCCGGAAGCGTCTTGACGCCCGACTGAAACGGTTGCGCCTCGCGCAGTTCGGTATCGAACGTGAAGACCGCAGATTCGTCCTGCGAATTGGTGAGCAAGCTCAACACGCGCGTCGCCGCGTCACGCGCCGCGTCCATGTGATCTTCCATGCTGCCGCTCACGTCGAACAGCAGCGCCACGGATACCGGCGAATCGTCCTTGCGAAAATCGGCAATCGGACGGGTAATGCCGCCGTCGAGCACCTGGAAGTCTTTCTTCGCCAGGTTCTGGACGAATCGGCCCTTGCGATCGCGCACAACGGCGCTAATCCGAACAAGGTCGACGCTCGCTTTAAACGTGACCGTCGGCTCCGCTTTCTGCGGCGCCTGCACCGGCACGTTCTGAGAGGCAACCGGATGGGCAAGAATCGCCATGACCAGTGCGCCAGTGAGTGGGAGCGTCTTGAACACGCTCGACCTTAATCCAAATTTGGTGCCAACATCGTAATTGCTTGTTTTTAAAACACTTAACACACCATCACCCATTTCAATCACATCAGCGGCAAACCGAGCCGAGTAAAAATTGCGCGGTACTCAACGATCGCGGCGATCCACCGGGAGTAATTTTTACTCAGTAGCGGCTCAGCCTTCACTCTGACGGCATGGAGGGCCGGACTTTACACGCTCTCGGGTACAATCTCGCCGTGAGCCTGACCCAGACTTCTATTCCCGTTTCACCTCGTATCGGCCGTTTCTCTTACGCGATTCGCAACATCGTCGTGGAGGCGCAACGCGTCGAGGCCGCCGGGATGAACGTGCGGTATCTGAACGTCGGCGACCCGGTCGCCTTCGGGTTTCAAACCCCGGCGCACCTGATGACGGCCGTGGAGCGGGCGATCCGCGACGGGCACAACGGCTATGGGCCGTCGGCGGGCATCCTGTCGGCGCGCGAGGCCGTTGCCGCGGAAGAAAACGAGAAGGGGTGGCCGATTAGCCCCGACCGTGTGTTCATCGCGTCTGGCACGTCGGAAGCGATCGAACTGGCGCTCACGGCGCTCCTCGATGAGCACGGCGAAGTGCTCGTGCCGAATCCGACCTATCCGTTGTACACGGCCGTGATTGCGAAGATTGGCGCGCGCGCGAAGTACTACCGGACCGACCCCGCGCGTGGCTGGATTCCCGATCTCGATCACCTGGACAGTCTCGTCACGCCGAACACGCGCGCGCTGGTCGTCATCGATCCCAACAACCCGACCGGCGCGCAATATCCAACCGCCGTGCGCAAGGCGCTGCTCGAATTTGCGGATCGTCACGGGTTGCCGATCCTTGCCGACGAGGTCTACGGCGATCTTGGATACGAAGGACGGGTCGCGCCGCTCGGCAGCCTCGACCTCGACGCGCCGGTCCTGTCGTTCTCGAGTCTGTCGAAAGCCTACCTCGCGCCCGGCTGGCGCACCGGCTGGGTCTCGATTGGCCGCACGCCACGGCTGGACGAAGTCGCGACGGCGATTCGCAAGTTGGCCGATGGACGGCTGTGCAGCACGATCCCGATGCAATATGCCGTCACCGCCGCGCTCACCGGCGATAAATCGCATCAGGTGTCGTTCCGCGCCGCGCTCAAGGAACGTGCGACGCTCACCGGCGAACGCCTGCGCGCCATGCCTGGCGTCACATGCATGACGCCGACCGCGGGCTTCTACGCGATGCCGCGGATTCCGCTGCCGCCGGGAAAAACCGACGAGGACTACGTGCTCGGTCTCCTGCGCGCGACCGGCGTCTTGTGCGTGTACGGCTCCGGCTTCGGTCTCCCCGCGGAAGACGGCTACATGCGCATCGTGTTTCTCGCCTCCCCTGACGAACTGAACGACGTCTATCGTCTGATGGCGGACTTCACCGCCGACTTCTGCCGGTGACGACCTCGGCGATCGCGCGCGCGGTCGCGCTGATAGCACTCTGCGGAGTCGCGCTCTGGACGATGTTCCTCGCGCGCGACGCGCTGCTCATCGTCTACATCAGCGGCGTGCTGGCGCTCGGACTCGGCCCCATCGTGCATTGGCTTGAGAATGCCGTCCCGAAAGGGCTTCCACGCTGGGTGGCAATTCTCATCATCTACGTCGCGATCGTCGGCCTGCTGACGATCTTGGGATTGATGATCGTCCAGCCGCTCATGCAGCAGTCGCAGGAGTTGCGGCAACGGCTGCCTGAACTCATCAACGACGTGCAGGACTTCCTGATCCGGTACGAGATTCTGGACCGTCCCATCACGCTCGAAGAAGCGGTGCGCAACGCCCCCGGACCGGGCACCGCTGTCGGCACAGTCGCTACAGCTGTCACACGTATCCTGAGCGGCGCCATCGAGTTCGTCACGATCCTGATCCTGACGTTCTACCTTCTGCTCGAGAGCGAATCGATCTTCGAGGGATTTATCCGTCTCTTCCCGCGTGACGATCGACCGCGCGTCGAAAGCGTCTCGCGCGAAATCTCGACGAAGATGTGCGCGTGGCTGAGCGGTCAGTTCATTCTCGCCGGCACCATCGGCCTGACGGCCGCCATCGGGCTGTACCTCATTGGCGTGCCGTACTTTTATGTGCTGGGATTCATCGCCGCGATTGGCGAGATGATCCCTGTCGTGGGCCCCATCGCGTCGGCCGTTCCCTTGACCGGCGTCGCGCTGGTGATCTCGCCACGCGCGGCCATCATCACCGTGCTGTTCCTCTTCGTTCAACAACAGCTCGAAAACCACATCCTGGTGCCGAAAATCATGTCGCATCAGGTCGGCGTGAGCGCGGTCACCGTCATCACGGCGCTGCTCATCGGCGGCACGCTCCTCGGAATCCCCGGCGCGCTCCTCGCGGTTCCCACGGCCGCCATCATTCAGGTCGTCGTTCAGGAACTGCTCAATGAAAGGGACCGGCCGGACGACTTGCGCTTACACTGAGGCCGCATGCGCACCGCCCTTCTCTCGCCTCGCATGACAGGACGGCTGGCGCGACGGCTTGGTGTGGGTGCGCTGGTGGCGATGGCCGCAATCGCCGGAGGCGGACGGTTCCCGGGCAACACGGTTCTTCTCGCGCAAGCGGCCGACGCCGACGATCTGAAGATCCGGGCCTTGTTGCAGCGGATTGAGCGCGCGGCGCAGCAGAACGACCCCTCGACGTTCGTCAATCTGCGCGCGAGCACTGGCAACGAAGCGCTACTCGAAAAATTCGCGCGCGACCAATTCCAGCCAGACGCCTCGCGCGTCGTCATCGAGGAACGCGACCGCGCCTCGCTGCCCGGAACGTTACCAGGCAACGGATACACGCTGACCGTCGACGCGTTCATGGAGTTTGGCGCGCGCGCGCGCGTCGCGACGTGGCTGCTCGAGATCAAGCGCGTCGATGACGACTGGCGTATGGCGAGCGCTGAATCGATTTCGTCGATTGAAAATCTGTACAAGCTCGCCGTCAACACCACGAAGCAATTCGACGCATCGAACTTCGCCATCACGTCCGAAGACTTCGACCTTACGCTCGCGGAAGGATCGGTGTTCGTCGTCGAAACCGACCGCGGCGTCACGGGCCTCATCGTCAACGGGCGCGGCGATGTGCGATTCCATCCGGAACCTGACACCGAGAAAGGGCAGCTTCGGATCTTTGCTGGCGCCGACACCCTCAACACCCGATTTGACGCCGCGTACATCCGCTTCGGCACGCTCGAACAGCACGCCGACCTGTCGACGCTCAAGCCGCGCGCGGTCGATCCGCGCGAACTCCGCCGCGCGCAGGACATCTTCCGCGAAGAATCCGTCAAGTCGTTCGTCGTCGATCTCGCCGATCTCAGTCGAGACACCTGGTCGTTGCTGCCAGGCACCGATGATTTTCTCGCGGAGATCCGGACGCGCCGCTTCAACACGCTCACCTACATGCACGCGGCGTCCGAGGCCGAGGACATCGCGTTCTTCGATCGCAAACATCAGAAAACCATCTCGTCGTACGCGTCAAAGGAAAAGCTCGCGACGCGCGGCCGGTTCTACAACGAAGACGACCTTGCGCCCTACGACGTGCTGGACTACGACATCGACATCACGGCGCTGCCCGATCGACTCTGGCTCGACGGCGTTGCCACCATGCGGCTGCGCGTGACCGCGCCGACGCTGACACAGCTCAACATCCGCCTCGCCGATTCGCTGGTGGTGCGTTCGATTACGAGCCGTCAGTTCGGACGTCTACTCGGAATCCGCGTGCCCAATCAGAACATGGTGATGATCAACCTGCCGGCGCTCCTCCTGCAGGACACCGAGTTCGAGCTGACCTTCACCTACGGCGGACGGCTCCCGCCACAACCCACCGACAAGGAAACGCTGCTGGTCGGCGCGCAAGATCCGTCGCTGCCCAGCCTTCCCGTCTTTGACGATCCGCTCATGACCACGTCGGAACCGAACTATCTGTACAGCAATCGTTCGTACTGGTATCCGCAGTCGACCGTCACCGACTACGCCACCGCGACGATACAGATTTCGGTGCCGCTGGCCTATGGCTGCATCGCGAGCGGCGAACCGTCGCCGGATTCGCCCGCGCTCGTCAACGAGCGCGACCCGCAGCAAGGACGGAAGGTCTACGTCTTCAACGCCCCTCGTCCGGCGCGCTACCTCGCGTTTCTGGTGAGCAAGATGACGCGCGCGGATCGATGGACGGTCGTCTTTGGCCCCGACGCGCCACCACCTGCAACCTCACTCGATCCTGACAGCCAGCCGTATACGAAGCTCGATCTCATCGTCGACGCGCAATCGCGGCAGATGGCGAAAGGCAAGGAGATCGCGGAGCGGACCGCGGACATCATCCAGTTCTACGAGTCGAGCATCGGCGATGCGCCGTACTCCACCTTCATGCTGGCGCTGGTCGAGGCCCAGCTTCCCGGCGGCCACAGCCCGGCGTTTTTTGCCGTGCTCAACCAACAGTCACCGTTCTCCACGCTCTCGTGGCGAAACGATCCGGCGGCCTTCGCCAACTACCCGGAGTTCTTCCTCGCGCACGAGGTCGCGCACCAGTGGTGGGGACAGGCGGTCGGCTGGCGCAATTACCACGAGCAGTGGTTGAGCGAAGGCTTCGCGCAGTACTTCGCCGCGCTCTATGCGCAGAAGCTGCGCGGCGACAACGTCTTCGACAGCATGATGCGGCAGATGCGCCGATGGGCAATCGATCAATCCGATCAAGGGCCGGTGTACCTGGGGTACCGCGTCGGTCACATCAAAGACGATGGGCGCGCGTTCCGCGCCATTGTGTACAACAAGGGCGCGGTCGTCTTGCACATGCTTCGTCAGATCGTCGGTGACGAGAATTTTTTCGCCGCGCTGCGCCGCTTCTACACCGACTCACGTTTCACCAAGGTCGGCTCCGAGGATTTCCAGTACGCGCTCGAACAAGAAACCGGGATGTCGTTCGATCGGTTCTTCGAGAAGTGGGTGTACGGCACCTCGATCCCGCGCGTCGCGTTCAGCTATCGCGTTGAATCTGGCGGCAGCGGTACACAGGAAGCGGTCTTGCACTTCGAACAGGGCGAGGACTACTCGGAACTTCCCGTCACGGTGACCTTGCAGTACGCCGATCGCCGAACCGTCGACATCATCGTTCCGCTCCTCGGACGAACAGTCGATCGCCGCGTGACGCTGGACGGGCCGCTGCGCACGGCGGACATCAACCGGGACCAGACGATGGCGGAAATCGTAAAGGCAGCCAGTCCGCAACCCTAAGCTCCCGAGTCCCGATATATGATCCAGACGAGACCACTCCGGCAAAACGTGAGGCTATGGAAACAGTAACGCTGACGATCGACGGCCAACCCATCACCGTCGAAAAGGGAAAAACGGTCCTTCAGGCCGCCATCGAGCACGGCATCTCGTTGCCGTACTACTGTTATCACCCCGGCATCGGCATCGAAGGCTCGTGTCGCGTCTGCATCGTCAAAGTTGAGAAGATGCCGAAGCTGCAGACCTCGTGCTCGACCGTCGCCACCGACGGCATGGTGGTCCACACGCAGAGCGACGACGTCGTTGCCGCGCGCGCGGGCGTGTTCGAGTTCCTGCTGGTCAACCACCCGCTCGACTGTCCCGTCTGCGACAAGGGCGGCGAGTGTCCGCTTCAGGATTTCTCGTACACCTACGGTCCCGCCCGGAGCCGGATGGAATTTCCGCGCCGCGTGTTCGACGGCGAAGGCGTGAAGGGCGACGTCGATTTCGGTCCGACGCTGATGCTCAATCGTCAGCGCTGCATCCTCTGCACGCGCTGCGTGCGCTTCATGGAAGAAGTCGAGGGGGACGCGCAGATTGGCGTCATTAATCGCGGCAACGGCAGCGAGATCGCCACCTTCCGCGACGAAGGGGTCCACACGCTGCTCTCCGGCAACTTGATGGACGTCTGCCCGGTCGGCGCGATCACGACGAAAGCGTATCGCTTCAAATCGCGCCCTTGGGACAACCCCGTGGCCGCCGACAGCATCTGCACCAATTGCGCGAAAGGCTGCAACACCACGCACTGGCTTAAGGCCAAGCCGGAGTGGGCCAAGGGATCGCGCCTGATTCGCCTCACGCCGCGCTACAACCCCGACGTCAACGACTACTGGATGTGCGACCTCGGACGCTTCGGCTATCACTGGATCGAGAGCGACGACCGCGTGCGCACGCCGCTCGTAAAGAACGGCGCGACGTTGCAGCCGCTGACGTGGCACGACGCGCTGGCAAAGCTAAGTGACAACCTCACCGCCGCAAAGACCGCGAATGCGGACGGCGTGCGGTTCCTGCTCTCCGCGCACGCCTCGCACGAAGAGCTGTTCCTCTTCCGCCGCATCGCGGAGACGTTCCTCGGATCGGGCAGCGCGCACGCGATCACCGTGAGCTGGCGGACCGCTGAGAAACCACAGTCGGCGAAGAGCACGTTCAAGATTCCCGCCGTCGACGCGCCGAACGTCAACGGCGCACGCTTGCTGGGACTGGCGCCCGGCCGGTCTGGCGATCCGCAAGGTCCCGCAGAGACCGCCGCGCTCCGCGCGCTGGTCGAGGCAGGCAAGGTCTCGGCGCTCTATGTGTTCGACCCGGGTCCGGACGGATCGATTGGCGATACGTCGTGGATTGTGGCCGCGCGCGCATCAGGCCGTCTGCCGCTGCTCATCGTTCAGGGCGTGCTGATGACGGACCTCAGCCGCGCGGCCGATATCGTGCTTCCCGGCGCAACGTCCGCGGAGAAGCAGGCGTCGTATTCCAACGAGCAAGGACGGCTGCAAGGCACGTCGCGAGCGCTTCCCACGCCGGGCGAGGCGCTCGAAGACTGGAACATCCTGACGAACCTCGCCACCGCGCTTGGGCTGCCGATCTCGTACGCAACAGACACTGACGTCCGCGCGGAGATGGCAACGCTCGCGCAATTTGACGGCATCGGCGCGCTGGCCTTTGCGCAGCCGGTTTCCGGCAAAACATGGCTCGAAGCATCGAATCCCTCGGAGCGCTGGAAGTGGGAGGTCATGTATCAGGACCTTCCGCCGGTGAAAGGCACGGTCGAACCCTCGTCGCTGCCGCCAACGCCGGGCGCCATCCCGCTGCGCGAAGTGAAGTAGTGCGCGTCCTCGCCGCGGTCCTCGTCTTCGTGCTCGCCGTCATCGCGCCGGTGGGGGCGCAGCGAGGGCCGGCGACGGCCGCGCTCACACCCCTCCTCGAAGCCGATCCGGTCCAGAGCGGCGCGCCCGTACACGGCGCGCTCACGGTCGTCCTCCCCGAGGGCTATCACACCAACTCGAACAAACCGCGCGATCCGAACCTCATTCCCATCACGCTGACGTTCGATCCGCTGCCAGACGGCATCACTATTCGCGAAGTCGTGTTTCCGCCCGCGTCGAATCTCGCGCAACGCGGCGCCGACGAACCGCTGTCGGTGTTCGAGCACGAGTTCACCATCGGCTTCACCTTCGTCGCGACAGGCACCAGCGAGAAGACTCTGAGCGCGGAACTCCGGTATCAAGCGTGTGACGAAGTTGCCTGCTACGCGCCGAAGCGTCAGCGCGCCTCGTGGACGATCACGCCTGCGCCGCGCGCGGGCGCACGGCAGCACGCCGATCTCTTCACGCCAATCAAATGGGGCACGGGCGAACCACCGACAATCGCAACCGTCGTCCCGGTGGCCGCGCTGACGCCAGCCTCCGCCGCAACGAACACGGCGCCCTCGACGATTCCCGCCGACGAAGTCGCGGCGCTCGACGCGTTTGTCGAAGCGGGAACGACGACCGGGTATGTCGACGCGGAAAGTTTTCTGACGTTCATCCACAACGCTGAAGCTGGCATCCACGAGCAAGGGATGTTCGACGGACGCGGGCCGCTCATGATTCTGCTGCTCGTGCTCGTTGGCGGCCTGGCGCTCAACCTGACGCCGTGCGTGCTCCCGATGATTCCGATCAACCTCGCCATCATCGGCGCGGGCGCGCGGGCCGGATCGCGCGGACGCGGCTTCGCGCTCGGCGCGGTGTACGGCGCGGCGATGGCGTTCGTCTACGGTGTGCTTGGCCTCGTCGTGATCCTGACGGCCAGCACGTTCGGCACAATCAACGCGTCGCCCTGGTTCAATCTCGGCATCGCCATTCTTTTTGCCGTCCTCGCGCTGGCGATGTTCGACGTGCTCGTGATCGACTTCTCGCGTTTCTCGAGCAATCTTTCCTTCGGCGAATCCGGCAGCGGCTCGATGGTGATGGCCTTCGGCATGGGCGCGGTTGCCGCGCTCCTTGCGGGCGCGTGCGTGGCGCCGGTTGTCATTCAGGTCGTGCTCTTCTCGAGCAATTTGTACGCGGGCGGCACCACGATCGCTCTGGCGCTGCCGTTTCTGCTCGGCATCGGCATGGCGATCCCGTGGCCGATCGCTGGCGCCGGTCTGGCGGCGCTTCCGAAACCGGGCCCGTGGATGGTCCGCGTCAAGCAACTGTTCGGTGTCTTGATCCTCGTCACGTCGGTCTACTACGGCTACGAAGCCTACGGTCTGTTCTCGAACCGCTGGGTGGACGCGAACGAAGTCTCGTCGAGCGTGCAGGAAAAACTGAAAGAAGGATGGCACTCGTCGCTTGCCGAAGGACTGGCCGCGTCCACGCGCGACGGCAAGCCGGTGCTCATCGACATGTGGGCGACCTGGTGCAAGAACTGTCTGGTCATGGATCGCACGACGCTTGAAGATCCCGCCGTCACGAGCGCGCTCGCCAACTACGTCAAGGTGAAGTTCCAGGCCGAAAATCCTGACGAACCACGCGTGGCGCGCGTCATGCAGAAACTCGGCGCCAAGGGACTCCCAACCTACGTCATCCTGAAGCCTCGGTAATCTGGTCATTGGGTCATCACCTTCGGCAGTTTGACGTATGAAGTGTGGTACTCTGACGCGGGCTTTCACCTGACCAAAGGTCACTGAATGCAATCACGCGTGGCACGAATCATTGCGAGTGCCTTGGCCTGCGTTGCGCTCTGCGCCGCTGCCTTCATTCTTGTCTCTTCCGAACAGTGGCTGGCCGAGCGACGTGCCGCGCTGTCCGCGTTTGACCTTCACGCACACACCGCCTCGCAACGGCTGAGCGACGCACGCGCGGGCTTGCACGCATATCTGGCCGCAGGGCAATCGACCACATTCTGGGGGCCTCAAGTCAGCTCGGCGATTCAGGATGCGTCAAGCGCGCTCGATACGCTCCGCTCGCTCGCCACTACCGACGCCGCGCGGCAGTCGCTGCTCGACACGTCCGCCGCTCTCACCGAGCTTGCCAACATCGACTCACGCGCGCGCGAGTACGTCTCCACGCACGACACGCTCATGGCCAGCGACATCGTGTTCTCGGACGGCAGTCAGGCGGCCGCGGATGCGGCGCGCGATGTTGACGCGACGCGAACAACCGAACATCAAGAGTACGAATTCGTCGAAGCAAGCATCCGCCGCAGGGAAGCGTATGCCGCCGGTGGCGCGGCACTCTTTTCCGTGCTCGTGCTTCTGTCGCTCGCGTGTGCTCCGGCGCCGCAAATCGTCACGCCAGCCATTGTCGATGCAGAGCCGGTGAACGATGTGCCGCCGCACGAAGCCAGCCGTCCCGTCGCTGACACGCCAGCGCCAGCCACGGCACTCGCCACGCCTGATGCCTCTCTCCTTCAAGCGACGGCCGAACTGTGCACGGCGTTCGGCCGGCTTCACGACGCCGCGGAGTTGAAGGCGCTGCTCGCGAGCGCCTCGCGCGTAATCGACGCCACCGGCCTTGTCGTCTGGCTCGGCGACCCCTCCGGCGCCGATCTTCAACCGGTCATCGCGCACGGCTACTCAGACGAGGTCGTGCGACGAATGAAGGCGGTGCCTCGGAGCGCCGACAACGCCGCCGCTGCCGCGTATCGCACCGGCACACTGCAGATTGTTCCCGCAACGGCCACCCGCGCGCTCGGCGCGATCGTCGCGCCGATTCTGTCGGCGGACGGCTGCATCGGTGCGCTCACGGCTGAAACACGCGCGGGCGCGGAACGCGCCGACTCGTCACACGCGCTCGTCAGCATCGTTGCCGCGCAACTCTCGAACGTCCTCGCTGGATCGGTGCACACAGAATCCTCGCCTGCCCGCGTCGCCTCGGCGTAAACCCTCGCCCGCGAACGCACGCCACAGGCACGACAGGTGACGATCTTCAGCAAGCGATACCTGTTCCCGGCGATCGTGTTTCTCTCGATCGCAATCGTCCAGTCGTTTCCACTCGTCTTCCACCTGTCGACGTCACTGCCCGGCAGCGGGATCGGCGACAACGCCAACGCTGTCTGGAACTTCTGGTGGATGCGGCACGCGCTCACGAACGGCGCGAATCCACTGTTCACGGATTATTTGTTTGCGCCGCTCGGCATCGATCTCACCCTCAACTCGCACACCGCACTGCCAGCGTTCATCGGCGCATTGGCCTTTGGACAGTTCGGACCGATTGCGGCGCACAACCTCACACTCCTGCTGACGCTTGCCGCAAATGGACTCGCCGCCTATGCGTTGGCGTTCAGTCGAACCGGTCACCTGCGCGCATCGATCGTGGCGGGAGTCGTCTTTGCCTGCTCTCCCTACGTGGCGGCGCACCTTCAAGGTCACTTCAACCTCGTCTCCGCCTGGACGATTCCTCTCGTGGTGATGGCGGCGCTCAACGCGCTCACACGTCAATCCACATCGTGGGCGCTCCTCACCGGAGCGTTGCTCGGCGCGACCGCGTACACCGACTACTACTACTGCACGTACCTGGTCGTCTTTCTGGTGGTGCTTGCGCTCATCACGACGCACTCGTTCACGCTCGTTCGAGCGCGCCAGACGAGCCGCTGGCCGCGCTGGTCGACGGCGCTTCTCTGGATCGCCGGGATCGCTGCCGCAGTTGCGATTGCGATCGCATCAACGGGCGGCACGACACTGGTGTTGTACGGTCAGCGCGTGTCCATCACGTCACCGACAAACATCCTCACCGTTGGGTGGCTCGCGATCGTTCTGTGGGCACTCGCGCGCTGGCGGCTCGCCGTGCAGCGGACAGAGCAGGCATCACCGCTGCTTCGGCCTGCGGTCTTTGGCGGCGCGGCGTTTCTCGTGACGGTCCTTCCACTGGCGTGGTGCGTCTACAGATTGATCGCCGCTGGCGATTACGTCGCCCCGGAACATCAGTGGAAGAGCGGCGCGGCAGGTGTTGACGTGCTGTCGCTCGTCCTTCCCAATCCGATGAATCCTCTGTGGGGAGATCTCGTCCATCGGCTGTATGCCCGGCTTGCATTGAACCCGATTGAAGGCGTCGGCTGGCTGGGGCTTGCGCCGTTGGTGCTCGCCGCGCTCATCGTGAAACGAACGTTCCGGTCAGACCGGGAGGTTCGATTATGGTGCGCCATCGGCGGCGTCTTTCTGGTGTGGGCACTTGGACCCTGGTTGCACATCGCGGGTGTCAACACCGGGTTGGTGCTGCCGCAAAACCTCCTGTCGTTCGTGCCCATCATCTCCAACGCGCGCATCCCCGGACGCGCGATGGTGATGGTCTCGCTCGCGGTGGCGATGCTGTGCGCGAAGGCCGTCACCGATCTTCCGTCGATGCGTTCGCCCCGCGCACTCGTCGCGCTCGGATTCTCGTTAGCGCTGGATCTCATGGTGTTCCCGTATCCCACGGTGTCCGCGGAGTCACCAGCGATCTATCAACGCCTCGCCACGCGCGAACGCGGCACGGTGCTCGAACTGCCGCTCGGACTTCGCGACGGCTTTGGCGCCATCGGCAGCTCACCAGACACGGCGATGCTTGCGCAGACCGTGCACGAACATCCCATCATGGGCGGTTTCGTCGCACGGCTCCCGCCATCCGTCAAAGCGTTCTATCTGGACAATCCGATCCTCAGATCGCTGATGGATCTGCCGGCTGACGCGCGCGAACTCCCCGCGACGAATCGTTCGCCTGAAGAACTCGTTCGTGAATTGAGACGGCTGGGCGTGAACTACGTCGTGCTGGACACACGCCGCGCGTCCGCGGCGCTACACACATACGTGACGAACGCCATTGGCGGGCACGTACTCGACAAGGACGATCAGCGGGTCGTGTTCACGCTCGACGAGGTATCGCCCGTCGAGCGCCCATCCGCTACGCCGTGATCTTGACGGCAACCGCCGTCATGTCGTCGCTTGGCGGCGCATCGCCACGGAATCGTTCCACGGCCTCGAAGATCGCATCGACGATCTCGCGCGCGGATTTCTCGCGCACCTGCTCGATGGTCGCCATCAACTGTTTCGCGCCAAACTCGCGCATCTGCGCGTCGTTGGCTTCGAAAATCCCGTCCGAGCAGAAGACAAAGAGATCGCCGCTGCGGAGATCGAGTGTCAGCTCGTCGTAGGTCGAACCCGGAAACGATCCGATCGGCACACCCGGTAGTTCGACCTGCATCGGCGCGTCGGCAAGGGACTCGACGCCCTCGTTGCGCCGCACGCGGATCGGATACGGCAGTCCTGAGTTTGCAATCGTCACGTTGCGCCGCTTGAAGTCGAACACGGCGTAGCACAGCGTGCAGTAGTACTCCTCGAGTTGCCGCTCGCTCAGGATCGTATTCATCGACGCCAGCACGCCGGCCGGACTCGAACGCTCGGGCATGTACCGGCGCCGGAACGTGCGCGACCGGACGAGTTCGCCAACAAAGGCGCTGTACAGCGCCGCCGGGACTCCCTTGCCGGACACGTCACCAACCGCAACGACAAGGCTGTTCGGCTCCGGCGTGAGGAAATCGTACAGATCGCCTCCAAGCTCACGCGCGGGCGAGAGCCGCGCCGCGACATCGACCCCTTTCATCCGTTTCGGCAGCGCCGCGGGGAGCAGTGCCGCCTGCACGCGTTGCGCGAAACGCAATTCCCGTTCGATGCGGCGTTCGTTCGCGCGAATCGTCGCGTACAGCCGCGCGTTCTCGATCGCCACCGCCGCCTGACTCGCCAGCAGTTCCAGAATATCGGCGTCGCGTTTCTCGAACGCGTTCAACTCGGGGCTTTCGAGATCGAACACGCCGATGCACCTATCCTGCAGCAACAGCGGAATCACGAGCTCTGACCGCGTTTCGTCAACGAGCTTCAAGTAGCGCGGATCTTGCGAGACGTCCGGAGCAATCACCGTCTCTTTGTGCAAGGCGGCGTACCCGCACAGGCCGGAGCCGAGCTTGATGCGCGGCATCGTGACGGCATCGCCAAATCGCACCGCCGCCTTCATCTCAAGCTCGCTCGTGTCCTCGTTCAACAGCAGGATGCCGAACGTGCGGTAGTCGACGACCCGGCGAATCACCTTGGCGATGCGCGTCAGGAGCTCGTCGAGATCGAGAATCGACGTGAGGTCGCGAGCAATTTCCGACAGCGTTTCGAGCGTCGTTGTGTACGTGCGCTCGCGCTCGAAAAGACGCGCGTTTTCGATGGCCACGGCGACGTGCGCGCCAAACTGGCGCAGCATGATTTCGTCGACGTCC
>JAISPN010000165.1 GCA_031274845.1 Acidobacteriaceae bacterium | reverse complement strand
CGGCGTACTTCTTCAGAATATCGTTCGCCTCGGCCGCCGGGAATCCTTCGGCAATGATGTTCGACACCTGATAGTCGGCGCCCTTGACCGCCGGATCGATGACGAACACGAAGAGCACGTTGGCTCCGGCCGGATCTGGCGACCGATAAATCTTCCATCCCTCAAGCTGCTGCTTCCGCTCGGGCTTGTCGCTCTTCCCGAGCGCCTCACGCAGCTTGCTGATGACCAGCAGAAAGTCGTCGACCTTGTCGGGCTTGATGAAGTTCAGCACCATGCCGCCGTCATTCGCAAACAGACGCTGGTTCGACACCGCCTGGGCCTGAGCCGGAGGATCCTGGGCGTAGGTCAACGAAGCCGACAGCAAGCTGACGGTCAGTCCAAGGGTCACCATTCCAATCCGGCGAACGAACGCCGGTCCTGCCTGTCGAACCATCTCTGCCTCCTTGGCGAAAGAGCGCTACTCCGAAAGGGCGCTACTTTACCAGACTCGAGCGTTATACGAAAACGCTCATTACCTCGTGCGCCAGCAACATGCCCGGCCGGGTGAGCGTCCAGCGATGCGGCTGGACGTGTAGTAGACCCGCATCCACGTAGCGTTCCAGCTCATGACCATACCGTGCCCAGACGTCGGTGTTGTAACGGCGACCAAGAGCCGCGATGTCCACGCCCTCGGTGACACGCAACCCGGTGAACAGCGCATCCCCCAACCGGCGGTCGGCGGAAAGCTCCTGCACATCGACTCTCGTCGAGGCCCCGGCGCCGATTGCCTCGATGTACTCGCCGGTACCAGACAGATTCTTCCACCGGCACCCATCGAATGTCGAGTGTGCGCCACAGCCAAATCCCAGCCACGCGCCGTCCGACCAGTACTTCATGTTGTGCCGCGACGCACGTCCCGGCCGCGCGACGTTCGAGATCTCGTACTGGCGGTAGCCCGCCGCGCCCACGCGGTCCAGCGCCTGCTCGTACATCTCCGCCACATCATCGTCGGGCGCTTGCGACCAGACGGCGCGCGCCATCAGATCCTTGAGCGGCGCGTTCGGGTAGACCTCCAGCATGTACATCGACAGATGTTCGGGCGCGAGCGCGAGCGCTTCGTCGACCGATGTCATCCATGCCTCGACGGTTTGCCCTGGAAGCCACATCATCAAATCGAGGCTGATGTTGTCGAACCCGGCGGCTCTCGCTTCTCGGACGGCGCGCCGCACGCGGTCAGCGGTGTGCAACCGCGACAACCGCACGAGTTCCTCGTCCAGAAACGATTGAACGCCGAAACTGAGTCGCGTGACGCCAGCCTCACGAAGCGCGGCCAGCTGTGCGGCGGAGACGCTTTCCGGATTCGCTTCGAGCGTGATCTCGGCATCGTCACACACGCGAAACGATTCCAGGCACGCGCGAACGAGCCGCGCGACCTCGTCGGCGGAGAGCAACGACGGCGTGCCGCCACCGAAATAGAGGGTGTCGGCATTCGGAGCGCCACGCCGTTCGCCCTCGGTGCGAATCTCTTGTTCGAGCGCGGCGACATACCGCGTCTTGAGCGCAGTGTCGAACAACCCGCGATTGAAATTGCAGTAATTACAGATGGCGGAACAGAAGGGGATGTGGAGGTACAGGCCGAGCACGGTCTCCACGCGTCACGAGCCCGCGCGGCCGCCCGACCACTTCAAATCGCGATCGGAGGTGGAATCACGCAGCTGCGCCCGCGCCTGCCGGCCGCTGCGCGAAGGCAACGCAGCCGACGAACGCTTCCGTGTTTTCCAGAGCGCCACCAGATCGTCCACGCCACCGTTCGCGGGCATCTGCCGATAATCGGCCGCGTCCAGCGTGAGGAACTCGCACATCTCGTGCAACCGGGATCGCATGCGGTGACCGATGCGGAACGTCAGCGTATTCGGATCGGTGTCGTCCGGCGTGTCTTCAAAATTCGTCGTGAAGATGGTGAGGCGGCGTTCGTTGTAGCGGGTATTGACGATGAGGTTCATCGTCTCTTCGACCCACTCCGAGGTTTTCTCGGCGCCGAGATCGTCGAGCACGAGGATGTCAGCGGTCATCACCGGACGAAGAATCTCGATTTCCGTCGTGCGGATGGACGGGTCGTAGGTGCTGCGAATGACGCGAAGCAAATCGCGCGTGTCGTAGAACAGTCCGCGCGCGCCGGTGGTTTGAATGATCTGCTTCAGCACCGCCACCGCGAGGTGCGTCTTCCCAACGCCGGGCTGCCCTTCGAGCAACAGCCCTTTGTTCGTCGCCGGAAATTTTTTGGCAACGGCTGTCGCATGGGCCGCCGCATTGATCAGCGACTCGTTGTACGCGGTGAAGTTGGCAATCGTGCAGTGCTGATAGCGCTTGGGAATATTCGCGGCGGCGAGCCGCTCGACGCCAACCTTGTCGCGCCGGCAATCACAACGCACGACCGCATGAGAGATCGCACCTGACGGGGTCGCAATCTCAACGGGCTTCCATCCAGTGTCGTCGCAGAGATCGCAAGGCATGTCAGAACCGAGAGGCGGGAGTCAGTATATCAGCGACCCGCCGTGCTCGATCGATCCGTTGATGATTGGTCAGGTGCCTGTGGCGCCGCGCGCACGAGATCCGTGGGCGTCGATTTGACGAGCGCTGTCGAGAGCCGCTGCTCCCAATCGCCAAGACCACGCGCGAGTTCGCCTTTGACGTACTCCATGAACTCGTTGACCTCGCCCTGCATGCGTTCGATCTTCCTGCGCATGTTCAGAATGATCTCGACGCCCGCGAGGTTGACGCCCAATTCGCGCGTGAGCGACAAAATCGTCTCGAGTTGCTCGAGATCGTCTTCGGAGTACAACCGCGTGTTGCCGTCGGTCCGCGACGGCAGCAGGAGCCCTTCGCGTTCGTACAGGCGCAGCGTCTGCGGATGGATGTTGTACTTCTGCGCCACGATACTGATCATGTAGTACGACTTGCCTCCCTTTTTGACGGCCATGACGTCTCTACACTCCTTCGCGTCGATCGGCGTGGCGCACGGCCTCGCCGGGATTCAACTGACCAAACTCTCGCAGCAACTCTTTCGAGCGTTCGTCGAGACGTGCCGGTAACGCGACACGCACCTCGACGACCAGATCGCCACGTTCCCCACCGCGTGGACGGGGCACGCCGCGCCCGCGTACACGAAACCGGTGTCCTGACTGCGTGCCTGGCGGAATCCGCACGAGCGCCCCGCCTTCACACGACGGCACCTCCACCGTCGCGCCGAGCGCGGCTTCGTGCACGCCAATCGACACGGCGGTGTGGAGATCGGCGCCGTCACGGCGAAACCGCGCGTGCGGCTCCGTGCGGACGGTGACGTAGAG
>JAISPN010000096.1 GCA_031274845.1 Acidobacteriaceae bacterium | reverse complement strand
GCGTTGGATGAGGACGATGACAGAGCGCGTCGAGGACGAGAATCTCGACGCCGTCGAGCAGCGCGAACGACGCGTCGGGAATCGCGTTGCAGTCGGTCAGGTACGCAAAGCGGCCGACGCGAAATCCCAGAATCTGACGTGAGCCGTGCTGCAGCGGAATCGGAACGAACTCGACGCGGCCCAGACAAAACGGACCGGCGATTTCCGTGAGCGTCACTGACGGCACGCCGCCGCCTTTTTCAGTGGACGGATCGAAGATGTACGCGAACGTGCGCCGGATGTCCGCGGCGGTGCGCGCGTCCGCGAAGCAGTGCATCGGCTGCTTCGTCAAGTGATTGAAGCGGCGCACCTCGTCGAGACCAAAGATGTGATCGGCGTGGCTGTGCGTGTACACGATCGCGTCAACGCGCCTTACATCGTTGGTGAGCGCCTGCGCGCGCAGGTCGGGCGACGTATCCACCAGCACGCTTCGCGTCGCGCTGGCAAACGACGATGACGCACGGTCATCAGACGCGGGATCAAATTCCAGCAGGATGGAAGAACGGGAGCGGCGGTCTCGCGGATCGCTGGACGTGCACACGGCGCAGTCGCAGCCAATCATCGGCACGCCGTGCGACGTGCCGGTGCCGAGCATGGTGACGTTAAGACTCGACAAGCCGCTTCTTGCCGTCCAGCGACGTGACCTCGACGAACCGCAGGCGCAACTCATCAAGCACCTGACCAAGCAGTTGCCGCTCTTCCGCCGTCAGGTTCCCGCGCGTTTTCTCTTCGAGGAGCGCGAGGATCTCAATCATCTGCCCGGCGCCATCGAGATCCGGCGCCACCTTCTCTCCCGTGTTCGGATCGGCGAGATCACCAAAGTGAATGGCCGCTGAACTGGCCAGCGAAAAGACAAAGGCGGAAAACGAGAGGTTCGACATGCCGCTACAGGATAGCAGCGATAGCCCCCGACCATGCTCGTCCGCTGTCCATTCGCGGCCTGCTCCGGTAATCTCTCTTGCGATGCACTCATACGAACATGCCGCACAGGAATTTGTCCGTCTGCTCGAGATCATGGCGCGGCTGCGCGCGCCGGACGGTTGTCCTTGGGACCGCGAGCAGCCGATCGACACGCTGAAGCGGCACATGCTTGAAGAGACCTACGAACTGCTCGATGCGATCGATCGGCACGATCACGACGATCTGCGAGAAGAGCTGGGCGACTTCCTGCTGCAGGCGGTATTCATCGCGCAACTGGAATCGGAAGCGGGACACTTCTCCATCGCCGATGCCGCGTGCGCGATCTCGGACAAGCTCGTGCGACGTCACCCGCACGTCTTCGCGCGCGAGGCGGGCGAACCCGCGCTCGAGACGGCGGCGCAGGTCAAAACCCGGTGGGAAGCAATCAAGAACACCGAGCGCGCGGGACAGACCACGCCAAAGACACTCCTGAGCGGTATTCCGAAAACGCTCCCGTCACTCCTGCGCGCGCATCAGATCAGCGCACGTGCGGCATCGGTCGGCTTCGACTGGGAACAGGCCGCGCACGTCGTCGACAAGATGCGGGAAGAGGTCGAGGAAATCTCGGAAGCCGTCGCCGAACATGCGACCGCCGAACGCGTCGAGGAAGAGATCGGCGATCTGCTCTTCGCCATCGCCAACCTTGCGCGAAAACTCCACGTCGAACCTGAAACCGCGCTGCGTAAGGCCAACGAAAAGTTCACGGGGCGCTTCACCGCCATGGAAACCTCGATCGCTCGCTCAGGCCGGACGATGAGCGACATGACACTCGACGCGCTTGAAACCGAGTGGGCCGCGGTCAAGGGCGCTGAACCGCGCTCGTAACCATCAGCTCCTTCCCGGTGAACGTCGTCAACCAGGCGCTGTAGCCGTCGCTCGCAAGCTCGATCATGCCGTCCTCGTCGGTCCGCAGCAGCCGCGTCTTGCTCGACGCGTACCGCTGCACCACCACAGGCGCCGGATGCCCGTACCGATTGCCTCGGCCAGCGCTGATGATGGCGACATCCGGCGCGAGCGCGCGCAGGAAGCTCTCGGAACTGGACGTCGCGCTGCCATGATGTGGCGCCTTGAGCACACGGATCGGCGACGCGGCGATCCGCGGCGCGATCAGACATTCGACAGCCCTGCCGATATCCCCCGTCAGCACCACCGAGAGATCGCGCCACCGGATCTCAATCACCACCGCATCGTCGTTCCGCACCTGCTGACGCTCCCAGTCGGGAAGACCCGGATGGTGCACGATGACGGTCACATCGTCGATCGCAAATCGATCGCCGGTCTGGATCGTCGTCCATCGACTCGACTGCGCGCGTACGGCCGCCGCGAGTTGCTGCAGCGGCACAAATGACGGCACCGGCACCCCTTCCCAGACATCCCACGGACGAAATTCCCGGACGATCGCGCCGGCTCCGCCGATGTGATCGCCGTCACCGTGCGTCAACACCAGCGTGCCGAGGCGCCGCAGATTCTGCCGCCGCAGCACCGGCGCCACGACCCGATCGCCGATATCGAAGGCGCCTCCGGCAGAGAGGCCGCCCGCATCGACCAGCATGCTGGCGCCGGCCGGGAATCGCACAAAGGTCGCGTCGCCCTGACCGACATCCAGAAACGTCACGTGCAACTGACCATCGCCACGCCAGCGCGGAAGCGGATGCCAGGCGATCCAGTACGCGCAGAGCGTGATGGCCGCCACGGCACCGGCACGCCACAGCGCAATGTGCTCGACCGCGTTCTCCACGGCCGATGCGCGCGTGAGCAGACGCTCTTTCAGCGTTCTGGGCGGCAGACGATACCGGAAGACAAACCATCCGGCGGCAAGCGCGGCGTAGTAGGCGACAATGACCGCCGCAGACGGCGGCGCCACACGCCATGTCGCCCATGGCATCCAGGTGACGAGCTCGCTCGATCGCACCAGTCCATCCGCGCCAAGGTGGGCGATCCAGCCCGCGCCGCTGGCCACCCACGGCGACAGATGAAACAGCGGCACGACGAGCATCCCTGCCAGTTGCGCGACCGCCATCAACGGAATCGCGGCGAAGTTCAGCAGCAATCCAGCCGCGGTGACCCGCGCAAAGAACGACGCGGCAATCGGCAGGAGCGCCACTTCCGAAGCAAGCGACGCCATGAACATGCTCGACAGCACGCGGACGGTCTTCGCGCGCGGCGTCCCCTCGGCGTCTGGCGCCGCGGCAAGCAGCGCCGCCGTCGCACCGAAGGTGAGCAGGAACGACGGATCGGCGACCGTCAGCGGATGTTGTAGCGTCAGGATGCCGGCCACGACAAGGAGCACGTTGGCCGGCGGTCCGCGCAGATCGAGCAGACGGCCCGCCAAAAACATCACCGCCATCCACGTCGCGCGATCGACCGACGGATTGCCGCCCACCATGCCGCCATAGGCGATGAGTACGAGCATCGCGGTCACCATCGCCGTGCGGCCAAACACGCCCACGAGACGAAACAGCCAGAACGTCGCGGCGGCAAAAATCGCGATGTTCCCGCCCGAGATCGCGATGACGTGATAGGTACCCGCTTCCTGCAGATGCGTCTGCACGACCGGATCGAGTTCGCTGCGATCACCAATGACAATCGCCAGCACAATCGCCGCCGAGCGAGGGCTCCATCGCCCGACCGCATCCGCAATCGCCCGGCGCGCAAACGCCCGCGCGGAGGCTTCGGCTTCCGCGATCCAGTTCCCGCGCTCGACAAGTTCCACCAGCGCGCCGCTCTTGACGGAGCCGACGAGCACGACGCCGCGACGAGCCAGCGAGCGCTCCTGATTCGGCACATCGGGATCGAGATAGACCGACGCGCGGCGCAGTTGCGCTGTCGTGCGGATGCGGCGTCCGGCGCGCCACTCGTCAGTCATCGCGCGCGCAAGGTCGCCGCCAACGACGAGCGACACGCCACCGCTGACCGGATTGGCCGCCACGTCGCGAACGCCCCGCGTCGACGCCGCGCTTCCCATCCACTCGGTCTCGATGTTGAGCGAAATCCCACCGCCCGAGGTTGGCGCGGCATCGGCCAGCAGCCGCCCGATCAGGATCACGCTGGCGGTTTCTACGGCATCACTCGTCTGCGCGCGTCCCGGTGCCTCGGTCCGTTGACGATGCGCGATTGATTCAAACGCAATCTTGACCGGCGCGCGCCATGCCTCTTCCCACGCGCGGCACGCCAGCAGCGTGCCGCCGAAGAAAAACGAGCAGGAGACCGCAGCCGCAAACAGTGGCGCACGGTTGATGTGAAACAGAACAAGCGCCGCGACCGCGGCACCGAGAAAGCACGTGGTAACGAGCGGCGGCGGAAGATCAGGAACGAGCGCGCCGAGTCCAACCCCCGCAAGCAGCCCCACGACCGGCACAGCGGCCACCACACGCATGCGGCAGCCTGAAGCAAGAGACGATCCGGGATCTGGTCATCTGGTCATTTGATGATGGGGAGTTGGAACACCGCCACAGACGAATCCGGCAGGAACTACCCCTCACTCGAATCGTCGTGGGAAGTGACGCCACGGCCCGCCAAGCAGCTGAATGGCCCAACGACCCGATCACCAGATGATTCAGGCTTCCATCCCGGCGTAGTAGTCCTGCAGCGAGCGGACGCTGACGCCTTGCTCGCGCATGGCGGCAATGGCAGCGACGGCGGCGGCGGCGCCGGTGAGCGTGGTGATGCACGGGACTTCGTGCATCATCGCCGCGCGGCGGACGGCGCGGTCGTCGAAGAACGATTCGCGGCCGAGCGGGGTGTTGATGATGAGATCGATCTTGCGGTTGACGATCTCGTCGGCCACGCTCGGACGTCCTTCGTTAACCTTGAAGACCACGTCCACATCGAGCCCCTGCTCACGCAGGTAGACCGCCGTGCCGCGCGTGGCGATGAGGCGGAAGCCCAGGTTGGCCAGATCGCGCACGATCGGCACGAGGTTCGGCTTGTCGTCGTTGTTGACGCTGACAAACGCCGTCCCGCGATCCGGCAACCGCTGCCCTACCGACAGTTGCGCTTTGGCGAACGCGACGCCGAAGTTATTCGATCCGCCCATCACCTCGCCCGTCGATCGCATCTCGGGACCAAGAATCGTGTCGACGCCGGGGAACCGGACGAACGGAAACACGGGGCTCTTCACGAACACGCCCGCCGGCTTCAGATCGTCTGTCAGGCCGAGGTCGGCGAGCGTCCGGCCGGCCATCACCTTTGCCGCGACCTTCGCGAGTGAAATGCCGTTGGCTTTCGACAGATACGGCACCGTCCGCGAGGCGCGCGGATTGACTTCGAGCACGTAGACGACGCCGTCCTTGGTCGCAAACTGGATGTTCATCAGACCGATGACGTTCAGCGCGCGCGCGATGCGGCGCGTGTAGTCGCGGATGATCGCCTGATGCTCCGCCGGACAGATGAACGGCGGCACGACGCACGAGCTGTCGCCCGAGTGGATGCCCGCCTCCTCGATGTGCTCCATGATGCCGCCGATGACGACCGCGCCGGTGCCATCCGCGATCGCGTCGACATCGAACTCGAACGCGTCTTCAAGGAACTTGTCGATGAGCACCGGATGCTCCGGCGACGCATCGACCGCTTGCAGCATGTAGCGATCGAGCGTGGCCATGTCGTACACAATCGCCATCCCGCGTCCGCCCAGCACGTACGACGGACGGACGACGACAGGAAATCCAATCGCGCTGGCAACCGCGCGCGCTTCATCGCGTGAGGTCGCCGTGCCGCTTGCGGGCTGCGGGATGTTCAGCTCCGAGAGCAGCGCCGAAAAGCGCTTGCGATCTTCCGCGAGGTCGATTGAATCCGGCGACGTGCCGAGAATCGTCACCCCCGCGCTCTGCAGCGCCAGCGCCAGCTTGAGCGGCGTCTGCCCGCCGAACTGCACGAGGCACGCCACGTTGCCGCCAGCGGCGCGCTCCTTCGCGATGACCCCCATCACGTCTTCGAACGTGAGCGGCTCGAAGTACAACCGGTCGGCGGTGTCGTAGTCGGTCGACACCGTTTCGGGGTTGCAGTTGATCATCACCGTTTCGAACTGTTCTTCCTTGAGCGCAAACGCCGCATGGCAGCAGCAGTAGTCGAACTCGATGCCCTGACCGATCCGGTTGGGACCGCTGCCAAGGATGACGACCTTGTTCCGTCCGTTCGGATTCGACTCGCAGAACGGTTCGTACGTGCTGTAGAGATACGGCGTGAACGACTCGAACTCGGCGGCGCAGGTATCGACGCGCTTGTACACCGGCAGGAGGTTCATCGACTCGCGCGCCTCGCGCACCGCGTCTTCGGACGCACCGGTCGCCAGTGCCAGTTCCTGATCGCCAAATCCGGCGCGTTTCAGACGCCGCATCGGATCGCGGCCGAGCCCGGCAAGACCACTCGCGGCCGCGGAGGCTCGCATCTCGTCGATCTCAATGAACTGTTGCAGGAACCAGCGATCGATCTTCGTGATCTCGTGCAGTTGGTCAACGCTCCAGCCACGCGCGATGGCGCGGAACAAATCCCACACGCGCCGATCGGTCGGAATCGCCAACCGCTTCCGCAGTTCCAGATCGTCTTCCTCGTCGAGCGGCGACGGGGCAAACAGCAGGCCGCTTCGTCC
>JAISPN010000069.1 GCA_031274845.1 Acidobacteriaceae bacterium | reverse complement strand
ATCGTTCACTGGCGTCGTGAACCGATAGTTCAGCCATCGGTACCAGCATTCTCTCGGGACGAAACGCGAGGCGCACGGCCAATTGAATGCGCCACGCCTGTCGAGGTTATTGCGGCAGATGGTATTCAAACGTATAGCAATGAACGCCCGCCTCGATTGTGATCTCAAACCGGCCGGTCAGGCCGGCAAGCGCGCCGGTTCCGGAATCTGGAACGACCAGCACGCTCAGGCTCTGGCTCCCACGGTCCATAAGGCCCGTGTGCTGCAAGACGAACGTCCCCTTGCGGCCGTTGAGCCTCCCGTCGACGCGCTCGATCGCGACATAGCCCGCGGACCCCTTCACGTCCGTCCTCGCGCTCAACATCTGCCCGCGCGTGGTTGCCACCAGGTCGCCCTCGATCTCTTTGTCGATGGACAGCCGTCCGAGCATGGCGTCTGCCTCGACGCCTTCAAACGTCAGCGGCTGAAGCTTGACTGTGAACGTCCCTCGCGCGATTTCCTGCATGCGCACATCCTTCATTCTTCACTAGCGAATCACGAACGTCACACCTGACTGGAAAAAAACTTGAAGCGCCTACTTCGGTTGCAGCGCGGCGCGATCGGTCTTTGCGGCCTCGGTCACGAAGTACGCGTAGAACCGCGCGGCGCGTTCGAGGCCGGGCGTCGAGATCGTGTCGAGCGTGTCGCCGCTCGTGTGATACATCGGCCCCGAGTGAATCGCCTGCACGCGAGGGACGCCAAGCGGCGCATAGCCACCGAGATCGCCCGCGATTGAATTGGAAAAATTCGGACGGAGCGCAAAGCCGTACCGCTGTTGCGCGCGTGTGGCGAGCGCCGCAATCGCTGGCGCTTCGTTCGAGATGCCAAACCCCATCGGCTGCTCGACCGCCTCGACGCGGAAGGGATCGTTCATGAAGTGCAACTGCGCGATGTGTTCGAGATTCACCACGAGCACAGCTTTACCCACCAGCTGCGGATTCATCGTCACCAGATTGCCGGGACCGTTCATCCCGCCGTTGTGATGCCCGCCGCTCGCCACGAACAACAGCGTGCGCTCGGGCTTGTTCTCAGGCTTTGCAAAGTGATGCGCCAGCGCCATCAGCACCGCGAGGCCATCACCGTTATCACCAGCCGCATCGAACCATCCGTCCGCGTGCGCGTTGACGATGACGATCTCATCGTCTCGCGTGCCGGGCACGAGGCCGATCGTGTTGTGCCCTTTGAGATCCGGACGCATTTCTGTATCGAGACCGATCGAGATCTGCACATCGGCAACACCAGCCCGCGCCGCGCGCTCAGCGACCGCGACAAGAAACCGCCCATCATCGGTTCCCAGGTTGAAGCATGGCACGCCGCAGTTGCTGAAATCACGCACGTACATGTTGCCCGCCTGCTCGACGACGTTCAGCACGGCAATCGCGCCACGCTTTGCAAGCTCGCGCGCGCGATCGGTCGTCCGCGTCCGCTCCGAGAACGCGCCTGACTGCGGATGCAGCGTTTGGACGGCAATCTTGCCGGTAACGTCCACCGCCGGCAGCGCCGCATCGGTCGTCGCGCCGACAAAGACGACACCGCCGCGAATCGGTCCGTTCGTCACACGCGATCCGCTCGTCGGAAACGCTGATTCGAGCACGACGTCGCGGCTGCCAGCGCCAGCCTTGCCGTTCGCCAGCACCTTCACTTCCCACGATTTCGGATACCACGTGGCCTGCGTCGCGGTGTAGGTCTCGGTCTCGACATTGCGCAACCCGGCCGCCTTGAACTGCTCGAGCACCCACGCGTGCGTCTCGTCGGCGGCACGGAATCCGGTGATGCGGCCCCACGCCTTCTCGCCGCGCGCGCGATCGGCTTTCGAGATGCCGACGATCGCTTCGAGATATTTGTGAATCGTGTCGCCGCGCAGTTCAGTGTTGCGCTCTTCTCCGGCAGGCACCGTCGCCGCGGGCGGCTGCATCCGCGACACGTCGAGAATCGAACGATGCGAATCGCCAAGACCCGCTGGCAACGGCACGCCAAACCACGCCGTGGCGCTCACACCTTGCTGACCGTGAACAGCGACACACGCGACGGCCACCGTCATGGCGATGGCAAACACTCTGCGAGCAGTCATGTGTATTCCTCGTTGCGCCTGATCCGCGATCGTGAGACCGTGGCGTTCAGCCGCTCGACGTGAGAGGCGACGCTTACTCCGGCTGTGTGTTCTTGTCTGGCGCGCGCTCAAAGGACTTGGGCTGTACGACCGTCTTGTGGTCGCGCCCCCCCACGGTCCCATCAGGCATCTCGCCTCTTCTGTACCAACCTTGGAACTTCATCCGCTCCAGATCGCGCCGCGCCTCGGGACTTAATTCATCCCCCTTCATTTTCTTGACGATATCCAGGAAGGCACGCTGCGTCCGCCCCGAGTGGTACTGCCGTTCCAAATCGGAGCCTTCGTCGAATGGCTTGAATGCCGGATCGCACCGCTCGACAAGGCCGTGCTCGATCGGAAAGAAGAAGCAGAACGGTTCATCCTTCTCGAACCGTATCTTCAGATTCGGCCTGGTGAACTTCCAGCTCATGGCGAAGGTAAACGGCATCCAGGAGGTTTCGATGACCGCTGACAACGCCTGAATCCCATCCTTGAATTCGTTCACCGGCCCTGTGACCCAGAGGTCGTAGCCGGGGGATGTGGTGATCATCAGTCCGAGATCGAACGAGAGAATGCCGCAGCCGAAGTGGCTGGCCACCATGCTCTCAAGTTTTCGGTTGCCGAACGCGCGATCGTCTCCGTCGAACACCACCCGGATATCGTCTTTGCCATCACCGCCATTCCACTCGGCTTCAAAGGCGACCGGACAAAAAATCTCCCAGCCGTGGGTGTTGGCGATCGAGAGCGGCAGACACCGGTACGCATAGGCATCTGGCGTTTGGTCCATCCAGTGCCGACGTCTTCGTGCAGGGCGAATGTCGACGGGATTGCTGTCGACAAGATGACAAATCAGGTCCATCGATCCCATCTCTCCTGAGCGCGCTGGAGCCGTTCGTGTGAGTGGCAGGGTCGAATCATGCAACGAATCGCGAGTGCGCTGACAGTGTATCCGAGTCAGGCGATCGACCGCGCCGATGTTAGTTGACGGTCGTCCACGCGGGAGGCGCCACCTGCAAGAGCGCGGCACGAAACCGGGACAAGAGCGCCGGGTCCGCCGACGCAATGTTGTCGTGGCGTTCGCCCGGGTCCGCATCGAGGTCGTAGAACTCTTCCCGGCCGGTGGGCACACAGCGGATGTACTTCGTCGTGTGTCCATCGCGCCGATCGACGACGGCCCCGCAGCGGGAATCGCCAATCACGAGGGTGCGATCGGCCGGCGGATCGAGCAGCGACATTCCCGTCCAGGAGTCCGGC
>JAISPN010000067.1 GCA_031274845.1 Acidobacteriaceae bacterium | reverse complement strand
GTCCTCCATAAGCGTTTCCTAAACAGCCGCTTGATGCTGAAAATGCCGGTTACGCGCGACCGGCCACCAACTGCCGGAGCACGTACGGCAAGATTCCGCCGTTCTTGTAGTAGTTCAGTTCCTCCGGCGTATCGATCCGCGCCAGCACCTTGAACGCCTTTGACGTACCGTCTTTGCCCGTGGCTCTGACCGTCAGCGTGGCGCGCGGCTTGAGCGTTTCGTCAAATCCGACCACGTCGAACCTTTCAAAACCTGTAATGCCGAGCGTCTGCCGAGTGTCGCCATTGGTGAATTCTAATGGCAGCACACCCATCCCCACCAAGTTCGACCGGTGGATACGCTCGAACGACTCGGCGATCACCGCGCGAACGCCCAACAGCACCGTGCCCTTGGCCGCCCAATCTCGGCTCGACCCGGTACCGTACTCTTTTCCCGCCACGATCACGAGCGGCGTACCAGCGTTCTGGTATTCCATCGACACATCATAGATGAACCGCGGCTCGCCGCCTGGTTCCGTGGTGCTGAAGCCGCCTTCTTTTCCCGGCACCATCTCATTGCGCAGACGGATATTGGCGAAGGTGCCGCGCATCATCACTTCATGATTGCCGCGCCGCGCGCCGTAGGAGTTGAAATCCTTTTTCTCCACGCCATGCTCGATGAGCCACTTGCCCGCAGGGCTCGACACCGGAATGTTGCCGGCCGGGGAGATGTGGTCGGTGGTGATCGAATCGCCGAGCAGCGCGAGGGCGCGCGCGCCGGTGATCGCGCGAATGCCGGGCGGTTCCATCGTCATGCCCTCGAAGTACGGAGGGTTTTTGACATATGTGGAATTCGTATCCCATGAATACGTTTCGCCCGTTGGAACGTCGAGCGACTGCCACTGCGCGTCACCTTTGAACACGTCGGCGTACTGCGTGCGGAAGAACTCTTCTTTCACGCTGCGGTTGACTTCATCGCTCACGTCCTGCGAGGTCGGCCAGATGTCACGCAGATATACGGGCCCATCGGTGCCCTCGCCGATAGGCTCGGTGGTGAGGTCGATGTTCATGGTTCCGGCGAGCGCGTACGCGACGACCAGCGGCGGTGATGCGAGATAGTTAAACCGCGTGAGTGGATTGACACGGCCCTCAAAGTTGCGATTGCCCGAGAGCACCGCGGAGGTGAGCAGTTTACCGCTTTCAATCGCCTGGCTGATGGGTTCCGGCAGTGGTCCTGAGTTTCCAATGCAGGTCATGCAGCCATAGCCCACGAGATTGAAGCCCAACTGGTTGAGCGCATCCTGAACGCCTGCCTGCACGAGGTAATCCGTGACCACTTTGGAGCCTGGCGCCAGCGAGGTTTTGACCCAAGGTTTGCTCTTGAGTCCTTTCTGAACAGCGTTGCGGGCGAGCAGCCCCGCCGCGAGCATCACATTCGGGTTCGAGGTATTGGTGCAGCTCGTGATGGACGCGATCACCACCGCGCCATTTTCAAGTGTGAATGACTGATCTTTGTAATCGACCGTCACGCCGGCGGGTGCGCTGCCGGTGCCGAGTTTGGCCACGTCTGCCGCCAGTGCCTCGGCGTACATCGCCTTGGACCTGGCGAGTGGCACGCGGTCTTGTGGACGTTTCGGCCCGGCGAGACTCGGCTCCACGGTGCTCAGGTCGAGCTCGATCGTATCGGTGAAGACGGGATCGGGGGTCGAGTCGGTGCGGAAGAGTCCCTGCTCCTTGGTGTACGCCTCGACGAGTTTGACATGCTGCTCGGGCCGACCGCTCAGGCGGAGATACTTGAGCGTTTCCTCATCGACCGGGAAGAAGCCCATCGTCGCGCCGTATTCTGGCGCCATGTTGGCGATCGTCGCGCGGTCGGCGAGTGGGAGGCTGGACAGGCCAGTGCCGTAGAACTCGACGAACTTGCCGACCACTTTCTTTTTCCGAAGCATCTCGGTGACGGTCAGCACGAGGTCGGTCGCCGTGGCGCCCGCCGGCAGCTTGCCATGCAGTTTGAAGCCGACCACTTCGGGGATCAGCATCGACACAGGCTGGCCGAGCATCGCGGCTTCCGCCTCGATGCCGCCCACGCCCCAGCCGAGGACGCCGAGTCCGTTGATCATCGTCGTATGCGAGTCGGTACCGACCAGCGAGTCGGGATAGGCAACCGATTCCCCATTCTCCTCTGATACGAAAACCGTCTTGCCAAGGTACTCAAGGTTCACCTGGTGGCAGATGCCGGTACCCGGCGGCACCGCGCGGAAGTTGCGCAGCGCGTCCTGTCCCCAGCGGAGGAAGACGTAGCGTTCCTTGTTGCGCTCGAACTCCAACTCGGTGTTGATCAGGAACGCGGCGTCGGAGCCGTATTCGTCCACCTGGACCGAGTGGTCGATGACCAGATCGACCGGCTGGAGCGGGTTGATGCGTTGCGGGTCGGCGCCGAGCGCTGTCATCGCGTCGCGCATGGCGGCGAGATCGACCACGGCGGGAACGCCGGTAAAATCTTGCAGGAGTACGCGGCTCGTGCGGAAGGCGATCTCGCGTTCTTCCTTGCTTGTGACATCCCACCGGGCCATGGCGTCGATGTCGTTGCGTTTGACGAAGGCGTCGTCTTCGTTGCGCAGCAGGTTCTCCAGGAGAATCTTGAGGCTGAAGGGCAACGAGGCGGCGCGTCCGCCCGAGGGGCCATCGAGCGCGGCCAAGCGATAAATCGTGTACGTCTTTCCGCCGACGGTGAGGGTCGCGCGGCTGCCGAATGAATTCTGACTTGTCATGGGAGTGCGTCTCTCGAAACTCGGCCACGCTGCGGGGCCGATGCGAGGGTGACAGACGGAGCCACTGGCGCGGCGCGCACGCCGGACACCAGGCTGCGGAGGAATCTAGCAACCCCCGCGCGACATGTCGGGCTGTGTCGTCAGATGACTGTCTGTTGCCGCGTCCCGCCGCGTCGCCGATCTTCCTTATTATGTCGACACACACCACTACTCTAACCCCCACC
>JAISPN010000087.1 GCA_031274845.1 Acidobacteriaceae bacterium | reverse complement strand
TGTCCCGCCGTGAGGTTGATCGACGGGGGGAGCGTGGCGCGAATCCAGAGGTTGCCTTCTTCAAGGTGCGGCAGGAATTCGACGCCGAGCGAGCGCACGCCGACGACCGTCGCCACCATCAGCAACGCGGCGCATCCGAAGGTCAGAATCTTGTGGGCGATGGCAAAGCGGGCGGCCGGTTCGTAGATCCAGCGCGACAGGCGGACGATGTACGTTTCCACCTCGGACAACTGATCCGGCAGCAGCAGCGCCGATAACACCGGCGCGACGGTGAACGTCGCGATGACGCCGCCGGTGATGGCATAGGCGTAGGTCTTGGCCATCGGGCCGAAGATATGCCCTTCGACGCCCGTCAAGGTGAACAGCGGCAGGAAGCTCGCGATGATGATCGCGGCAGCGAACAGGATGCCGCGGCTCACTTCCGTGCCGGCATGGAGCACGGCCGACAGCCGTGACGTCGACGAGTAATGGCTGGCGCCGGCTTTGACCGAAGACGATCGCTCGACCATATGGCGGAAGATGTTCTCGACCATGATCACGGTCGCATCCACGACCAGCCCGAAGTCGAGCGCGCCGACCGACAGCAGGTTGGCGCTTTCGCCCTGAATGACGAGAATCAGCACGGCAAACGACAGCGCGAAGGGAATCGTCGCCGCCACGATCAGCGCGGTCCTCAAGTTGCCGAGAAAGAGCCACTGCAAGAGGAAGATCAACGCGACGCCGGCGACCAGGTTCTCCAGCACCGTATGCGTCGTCAGATGAATGAGATCGGAACGGTCGTAGAGGCGTTCGAGATGGATGCCCGGCGGCAGGAGGCCCGAGGCGTTGATGTCGTCGACTTCCTTCTTCACCGCCTCAATCGCCGGCATCGACTTCTCGCCGCGCCGCATCAAGACGATGCCCTGCACGATGTCATCCTCGTTGTTGTAGCCGGCAATCCCGAGGCGTGGCGCGTTGCCGATGCCGACTTTTGCGACGTCCTTGACGAGGACCGGCTGGGTGCCCGCCATGCCGACGAGAGAATTTTCAATCGCCGAAGGCGATTGGATGAGCCCCATGCCGCGCACCACGGCCGCCTGCGCGCCGAAGTCGATCGTCTGACCGCCGACGTTCGTATCGCTTTTGGCAATCGCGGACATGACCTGCGCGATCGTCATGCCGTGCGCGATGAGCGCGTTGTCATCGACCGTCACTTCGTACGCGCGGAGCTTGCCGCCCCAGCCCACGACATCGATCACGCCGGGAATGCGCTTGAACCGGCGCTCCAGCACCCAGTCCTGCAGCGTCTTCAAATCCATCACCGAATAGCCGGCCGGGCCGGTGACGCGGTACCGGAAGATTTCGCCGATGGGACTCGTTGGCGAAATCGACGGCTGCGCGCCATCGAGCAGCGGCGGCAGTTGCGACAGCCGGTTGATCACCTGCTGCTGCGCTTCCTCGAAGGTCAGGTCGTAGGTGAACTGCGCCTTGATGTCGGACAAGCCAAAGAGCGAGATCGTGCGCACCGTGTTCAGGTGCGGCATTCCCGCCATTTGCACTTCGATCGGGATCGTGATGTTGCGCTCGATCTCTTCGGCGGACAGCCCGTTGGCTTGCGTGATGATCTCGACCATCGGCGGGACCGGGTCGGGATACGCCTCGATGTTGAGGATGGTGAAGCCGACGCCGCCGGCGACGAGCGTGGCGATAAAGGCTGCGACGACGAGCAGGCGCTGGCGCAGCGCGAAGTCGAGGATGCGCTTCATTCGCCGAGGCCAGCTTCGTTGACGAACAGCGCGCCCGACGTGACGATCTGTTCGCCCGTGTGCAGCCCGTCGGTGATTTCAACCTGGCCGTTTTGCTGGGCGCCCGTTTTCACCGCCCGCGCGGAGAGCACGCCGTCGGCGCCAAGCACCCAGACCCGCGCGCTGTCTTCTTCGTGGATGACCGCGACGGTGGGGATGTAGATCTTGTCCGTCGTGGCGGGCGCCGTGTGATGGATGGAGAAGCTGGCAAACATCTGCGGCTTCAGCGCGCCGTCCGGGTTGGCGATGGTCGCGCGGACCAGCAGGCGGTGCGTCGCGGGATCGAGCCCGACGCCCACCGTATCGACCACCGCATGGAAGACGCGATCCGGCCACGCGGGCGTCGTCACCTCGACGCTGTCGCCAGTGCGCACCGCGCCAGCCTCGCTCTCCGCGAGTTGCGCCATCAACCAGACCCGCGACGTATCGGTGATCGTGAGCAGCGGTTTGTCGCCGCCGGCGCTGACATATTGTCCGGGCGCCACGTCGCGCGTGGCGATGGTGCCGCCAATCGGCGCGCGCACAGTGGCATCCTCGTGTCCGGAGGTGGCCGTGGCCAGCGAGTCGTCGGCGCCAAGCACCGTCAGTTTCTCGCGCGCCGCCGTCAGCACGGCGTCGGCCGTGCGCTCTTGCGCTTCGGCGGCGGCAAGGTCGGTCTGCGCCTGCTGGTAATCCTTTTGCGCGCCGCCCGCCGTCTCGGTCAGTTGCCGCTGCCGTTCCGCGGTGCGACGGGCGCTGTCGCGTTGAGCGGTCGCCGCCTGATAACTCGCTTGCGCCGAGAGCAGCGCGTTGCGCGCATCGACGAAATCTCCGGTCCGCACGACGAGCAGCGGCTGTCCTTTGGTGACCACCCGTCCGGTATCGACCAGCACTTGTGTGACCTGCCCCGAGTAGGGGAGGAACAGCGGCGTCGAGAGATTACCGTCGGCGGCAATCGTGCCGGTCGCCATCGTGATCGTGCCGCGCGTGCCCGGCTCGACGCGCACGATGTTCATGCCGCGCAACTGTTCGGCCGTGGGGCGAAACGTGCCCGGTGAGGCCGCCGGTGCGGCTGCGGCCTCGGGTTCGGCGGGAGACGGCCGCCGCGTGCTCCAGAGGAGCAGCGCTCCAAGCAGGACGACACTGACAACGGCGATGATGGCGATGACGGGAAGCTGGCGGCGTTCGGACAAAGCTGGTGGCATTCCTTCCGTGATCGCTCCTGCTGACGACGAGCGCTCGCGTTCAGTTATAGACAGCCCGTCTTACAACCGCCTTACAACGACCCGCGCGACAGCGGGATATTTGAAATTCTTCAGGTAAACGGCCAGAATGATGGGTCGCCGCCAGTAAGGAGCGCGGCTGTCCTCTAGCGCGAGATCAAAAAAGAGCATGAAGCGAACAGAACGTCACCATCTCAAGGAAAACGAACTGGGCCATCTGGCCATGGGCGCCAGAGATTTCGTGCAGGGCCAAGGACGCTCTGTCGGTCTCCTCGTCACCGGCGTGCTGGTGGTGCTCATCGCGGTGCTCGGCTACGTCGGCTGGAGCAATCACGTGCAGGGGCAGGCCCACGCGCTTCTGGCCGATGCGATGGCGCTCGACGATGCGGCGGTCGGACCGCCACCGGCGCCCGGCTCGCCCGCGCCAGCAGGCGTCCACTTCGCCACGGTGGATGAGCGGAATCAGGCCTCGCAACAAAAGTTCAAGGCCGTCGCGGATCAATATCCGTCGAGCGAGGCGGGCATCTTCGCGCGGTACCGCGAAGCCGGCATGTGGATGGCGCTTAGGAATCCATCGAACGCCGCCTCCGCCTTCGAGCAGGTGATCGAGAAGGCGGGCAGCAGCAGCCTGTACGGTCAGTTGGCGCGCCTGGGGCTTGCGGAAGCGCAGGCGCAATCCGGTCAACTCGATCCGGCCGTCAGCACGATGATGGAGATGGCGCAGCACAAGGATGGCCCTGTGCCCGTTGACGGCATCCTGCTGCGTCTGGCGCACATCTATCTGGACGCCGGCAAGACGACCGACGCCCAGCAGACTTTCACGCGTCTTGTGAGCGAATATCCCAACTCACCCTTCGCGCCCGACGCGCGCCGAGAACTGTCGACGCTGAAGAAGCCGTCCTAGCGCTTCACTGCGGCCTGACGCTTGACTTCAGCGCCGAAGCGGTACGACAGGATTTTGTCGATCAACTTCGCGCACAGGAAGTTCGGCGCGACGAGGCCCGGCGGCGGCGCGAGCTCGACGACACTCGCTTCTGTGGCGAAAGAAAATTCGATAGAGTTGCGGCCGTGGGGAATTCCGCCGATCTGTTCTTGCGAGCGATGAACGAGCGCACGCCGAGGCGGGCCTGGGTCCGTCTGGGCCAAATCGTTGGTATCAGTTGCGCTCTGTGCCTGCTCGATTGGGCAGGGTTCACCTACCACCGCCCCTTCTCGGCATTTGTACTTAATAAGCCTGTTTTCGAGTTCGTGCCGCTCAGGCACTTGGCCGACATCTGGTGGCACTTCCCAGGTTATCTCGCTATAGCCTTTTTCGCGTGGACGGGGAGAGGGAGTTCCGAAAGACGCGAAGGGGACGATACCGCAACCAATAACGGGACTGACGATGACAACAATAACGGGACTAATGATGACAAGCTGACGACTCTCGGATTGTCTGGTCAGTATAGACCGATGCCGCTACCGCGAAACCCGTGGAGCGGGATCGGGCTAGGAACGGTGCTTGTGCTCGCCATTGCGGTTGTCATGATTGTTGTCGCAAGCGAAATGATGCGAGTAAAAATGTCGGCGCCGCAGATGCCGGGCTATCAGTGGAATGCCCCGGCCGGACCACAGACGCGCTAAATCCCCCTCTCCCTAACCCCTCTCCCACACGTGTGATGAGAGGGGCCATCACACGCTGCCGCGCTCCTTGTCGGCGAGAGAACCTCACCGCTCATACACGCACGTAGTAGCTCCCCTCGCCCGCGTGCGGGAGAGGGGTTGGGGAAGAGGGTGTTACCTCAGTTGCCGCGGCTTAACGCTTCACCTCGGCGCCGAAGCGGTACGACAGGATTTTGTAGATCAACTTCGCGCACAGGAAATTCGGGGCGACGAGGCCCGGCAGCGGCGCGAGCTCGACGACATCGCATCCGACCACGTTACGCTGCTCGATCACCTTGCGGAGCAGCGTGGTCGTCTCCGGCCACGACAGCCCGCCGGGTTCCGGCGTTCCGACGGCCGGCATGATCGCCGGGTCGAGGCCATCGCAATCGATCGTGATGTAGACCTTCTCGCCGAGCGAGTCGACGACGCGGTCCATCCAGTCCGGATCGCGACGCATGTTGTGGTCGTAGAAGATCGTCGTTGGCAGCGACGGAATCGCCTCGGCTTCTTCAGGCGACAAGCTTCGAATCCCCACCTGCGTCGTCTTGGCGTAATCAAGGACGCGGCGCATCGCGCACGCGTGGTTGTGCGGCGTGCCCATGAAGCTGTCGCGGAGATCGGCGTGCGCGTCGATCTGCAACACGCTGACGCCGGGGTGCCGTTCGGCGACCGCGGCGACAATCGGCGCCGTAATCGAGTGCTCGCCGCCGAGCACGAGCGGAAACTTGCCTCGGCTGACAACTTCCTTGGCCACGCGGTGAATCTCGTTCATCACCTCGTCGATGCTGGCGAATGGAAATTCCATCTCCGGCAGCGTGAAGATGCCGATGCTGTGCACGTCGGTGCCGGTTTCCTCGTCCCACAACTCCATGTGCGACGAGGCGACGAGAATTTCGTGCGGGCCGTTGCGGGTGCCCGCCACGTACGAGGTCGTGCGATCGAGCGGCACGGGAAGCACGACGACGCGCGCTTCGTCAAAGTTGGCGGTGGTGGGAGTGGTGCCGCCAAACTCTCCGACGGCGACGCGGTCGTACTCAAACGGTAGATTCATGGACTGCCTCAACACGATTGATGCGGGATGGAAGAGCCGGCAGCGCTCAACGCGCGACGGCTGGGTCAATTATAAAAGCGAGCGGCACGTCAGGAGGCGTCATGGCGCGTGACGTCTTTCAGGAAGAGCAGGTCGGCTTGCGGATTGAGCCGAATGCCGGAGAGCGATTTCTGCGCGATGACGAAGTTGGTTTTGTGCCACAGGCTGTTGTACGGCGATTCGTCGTGGAGCAGGCGCTGCACGTCCTGATAGAGCGCGAGGCGCCTTGCGGCGTCTTCGGTCGCGCCCGCTTCGTCGAGCAGCGCGTCAACGCGCGGATCGTTGAAGCCGCCACGGTTGAAGCCAATCGGCGGCGTCTGTGTCGAGTGGAACGTCCGGCGGAGGATGTCGGGATCGGCCAGCGATCCGGCCGTCCACTGCAGGAAGAAGAGTTGAAAATTTCCTGAGACCACATCCGCGTACAACGTGGCGAACTCGTACGTGCGCACGTCCAGCGCGATGCCGATCTGTTGCAGATTTTGCTGGACGACAGTGGCTTGCAGGCGATTGAACTCGATGTTCGACACCTTCAGCGTCAACGAAAAGCGGACCTTGGGTCCATCGCCATCGGGGTCTGTGTAACCCGCCTCGTCGAGCAGTTGCCTGGCGCGTTCGGGATCGTAGGGCCACGTGTCGAGATCGGGCGCGAGCGCCCACGACATCGGCGGCAACATCCCGGTCGCTGGCACGGCAAGCCCACGGCGCAGGGAGTCGACAATCGCGCGCCGGTCGATCGCGTACGCCAGCGCGTGGCGCACGCGGACATCGGAGAGGATCGGGTCGCGCAGGTTGAGGCCGATGTACTGATAGTCGGCGCCGGGCCCCTCGACCATCTGCAGATGCGGATCGTTCTTCAACTGGAACGCGATGTCGGGGGAGATGTCGTTGACGATGACGTCGATCGTCCCCTTGCGCGCCTCGAGACCGCGCATCACCTCGTCTGGGACGATCTTCAGGATGATCCCGTCGTTCTTCGGCCGTCCCTGAAAGTACTGATCGAAGGCGCTCAACTCAATGTGGTCGTCAACAAGGTAGCGGACAAACCGGTACGGTCCCGTTCCCATCGGATGCTCGTTCAAATCCGCGCCCGCGCCCTTGGCGACAATCGGGATCACCAGATTGATAGGGAACGACGCGAACGGACGTTTCAGGTGGAACGCCACCGTGTAGTCGTCGAGCGCGTCGACCAATTGCACGTCACGGTACGCGCCTTTTTTCGCCGAGGTGAACGCCGGATCGAGCAACGAGGTAAACGTGTAGACGACATCGGTGGAGGTGAGCTCGTGTCCGTCCTGGAAGAGGACGCCTCTCCGCAACGTGACGATGTAGGTGAGCGGATCGGGATGGTCGAGACGTTCGGCGAGCCGTGGCACGACGCGCAGGTGATCGTCGAGCTCCATCAGATTGTCGTACATCAACTGGTGCAGCTTCTGCGACACATCGTCGGTGCCGACGCGCGGATCGAGATTGTTCGGGCCGCTCGTGACGCTCGCGACGATGATGCCGGGGTTTGGCGTCGGCCGCTGCAGACATCCGGCCGACAGCAGGAGGAGCGTCAGGAGAAACGTCGGGAGAACGGTTGCGCGTCCGCGCATCAGGAGGCGGCCTCGGCCTCCGCCTTGAGCGACGCCAGCGTCGTGAGCGCGTCAATAGGCGTCATGCGATCGACGTCGAGCGCCGTGAGCCTCTGACGGAAGCGGTCGTCCGCCGCTTGCGACTGGAAAAGTCCGAGTTGCTGCTGCGGCTCCTCGGGCGTTCCGCTGACCGACGGCCGTCCGCCGCGCGCGAGCTCGTCGTGCTCGAGCGCATTCAAAATCTGCCGGGCACGCGTAACGACGGGTGGCGGCAGTCCGGCGAGCCGCGCGACCTGAATGCCGTAGCTGCGATCCGAACGTCCCGCGACGACCTTGCGCAGGAAGATGATGTCGTCCTTCCACTCACGCGCGGCGACGTGGAAGTTGACGACCCCCGGCGTGGCGTCGGCGAGATCCGTCAGCTCATGATAGTGCGTGGCGAAGAGCGTCTTCGGCCGCGCCTTCGCGTTCGTCGCCAGATGTTCGGCGACAGCCCAGGCGATGCTGAGGCCGTCGAAGGTCGCCGTGCCGCGTCCGATTTCATCGAGGACGACGAGGCTTTTTGACGTCGCCGTGTGGAGGATGTTCGCGGTCTCCTGCATCTCGACCATGAACGTCGAGTGTCCACGCGCGATGTTGTCGGAGGCGCCGACGCGGGCGAAGATGCGATCGACGATAGCGAGTTTGGCTTCTCGCGCGGGGACGAACGAGCCCGCTTGCGCGAGGAGACAGAGCAGCGCCGTCTGTCGCAGGTAGGTGGATTTGCCCCCCATGTTCGGGCCGGTGAGGATCACGAGCTGCGACGCGCCGGCATTGAGCGTGATGTCGTTTGGAACGAACGGCTCGCCCGCTGTGGAGGCACGCCGCTCCACCACCGGATGACGCCCGTCGACGACAATCATCTCGTCGCCGTCGTGGACGTGCGGCTTGGTGAAGTTATTGACCGCTGCCGTTTCGGCGAGCGCGGCAAGGGCATCGAGCGCCGCAATCGCGCGTGCCGTCGCCTGAATCTGTGGCGCTTCGGCGGCGACAGCGGCGCGCAGCGCTTCGAAGATTTCCAGCTCGCGTTCGAGGATTCGCTCGTCGGCGCCAAGCACTTTCTCTTCGTAGTCCTTGAGCGCGGGCGTGACGAAACGTTCGCCGCCAGCAATCGTCTGCTTGCGGTGGTAATCGGCTGGCACCGCGTGGAGGTTCGCTTTCGAGATCTCGATGTAGTACCCGAACACGCGGTTGTAGCGCACCTTCAACGAACTGATGCCGGTCCGTTGCCGTTCGTGTTCTTCAAGCTCGGCGATCACCTGCTTGCCCGAGCGCGAGATCGTGCGCAGCTCGTCAAGATCCGCCGCCACGCCGTCGCGCGTGAATCCGCCATCTCTTGCGAGCGCCGGCGCATCGTCGATGAGCGTCGACTCGATGCGGTTGCGCACGTCGACCAGATCGTCCATTGCCGCGATGAGCGCGCAGACGAGCGGCGCCTGAAAGTCGGCGAGCAGCGTGCGCAGCCGGGGAATGATCGCCAGCGACTGCTTGAGGCCGACGAGATCGCGTGGGCCTGCCGTGCCGAGCGCCGCGCGCGCGACGAGCCGTTCGAGATCCTGAATGGTTTTTAGCGCCTCGCGGAAGCGGCCGCGATCGGTGTTGCGAAACGCGAGGTCTTCCACCGCGTCGAGCCTGTCGCGAATACCGTCGAGCGACATCAACGGACGCAGCAGCCACGAGCGCAGCAGACGGCTGCCCATCGACGTCACCGTGCGATCGATTTCGTGCAGCAGCGAACCTTCGCGGCCGCCTTCCGAGCCCTCGACGATTTCGAGGTGCTTGACCGTAGTCGGATCGATGAGGAGCGCGTCGGCGCGCTGGCGATAGCTGATGCTGCGGACGTGCGCGACGTCGGCCTTCTGCGTCGTGCGCAGGTAGTGGACGAGGCCGCCCGCCGCGGCCACCGCGGCATCGTGTCGATCGAGGCCGAACCCTTCGAGTCCTCCCGCGCGTAACTGATCGAGCAGCGTGCGTCGCGCCGCTTCCCGTTCGTAGGCCCATCGATCGACCGGCGTGATGGGGAGGCCCGTCGCAGCCAGTTGCGGCCACTCTTCGGCGACGGCTTTGGCCGCCGTCGACGCATCGAACGCCGACGGGTCGCCGGGGAGGACGATTTCGCGCGGCCGCAAAATGGCGAGCTCGTCGAGGAGCGCGGCGAGCGGGTCGCTGCCGGTGTACTCGGTGGCGGTGAATTCACCCGTCGAGAGGTCAAGGAGCGCGGCGCCGATGGTGCCCGCCTTGCCGTGGTCGGTGGCGACCGAAAGCAGGAAGGCCGGTTCCTTGGCGTCCAAATAGGCCGCGTCGGTCAGCGTGCCCGGCGAGACGACGCGCACGACCTCGCGCTTGACGATCCCTTTAGCTTTGCGAGGATCTTCCACCTGATCGCAGATAGCGACGCGGTAGCCCTTCTTGACGAGCCGCGCGATGTAGCCGTCGACGGCGTGAAAGGGGACACCGCACATCGGGATGCCGCCGCCGTTGGCGTCTTTGGACCGGGAGGTGAGCGTGAGATCGAGTGCGCGAGCGGCGAGCAGCGCATCTTCGTAAAACACTTCGTAGAAGTCGCCCATCCGGAAAAACAGGATGGCGTCGCGATGCTGTTGTTTGGCGTCCAGGTACTGCCGCATCGCCGGCGTCGCCGACGTTGACATATTCTTGTAAGTCTATCGCATGCGTGTGCTGGCCCTTGACACGACAACGCGCGACGGAAGCGTCGGCATCGTTGACGACGGACGCGTCCTCGCGCTGAGGAGCGGCCCGTCATCGCGATCGCACGCGGAACGTCTGCCCGGCGACCTGATGGATGTGCTGGCCGACGCGGGCATGACGCCGCGCGATATCGATCTCTTTAGCGTCGCGTCGGGGCCCGGATCGTTTACCGGCGTGCGGATCGGGTTGGCGGCCATTCAGGGCATGGCGATGGTGACCGGCAAGAAGGTCGTTGCCGTGTCGGCGCTCGATGCGCTGGCGATGGCGGCAGCCGAGCGGCTCACGGCGCCTGCGCGCGTGGCGGCGTGGATGGATGCGCTGCGTCAGGAGGTGTTCAGCGCCGTCTACGACATCTGCCCACCGATGGATTGGACGAACGTTGATGTTGCCGCGCTCGATGCGCCGCAGGTCGATCGTCCGCTGGCGATCGTGGAGCAGTGGCAGCGCAATGGTTGCGCGCCTGCGCTGGTCATCGGCGACGGCGCGGTGCGATACGCGGCGCTCCTCGCCGATGTCGCGTCCGTTGAACCACCGCCGCCCCTCGCGCCGTTTCTCGCACGGCTTGCGGCCGCGCGGGTAGAGTACGCCACGCCGCCGTCCGGCATTGAGCCGCTCTACGTGCGGCGGACCGATGTCGAACTCGCGCGCGATCGCGCCGCGGCGCAGACATCCCGCCGGGACGACTCGCCAGCGTCATGACCGTCAGCATCCGTGCGCTTGTCACCGCCGACGAGATTCAGGAGGTGATCGCGGTCGATCGCGAGTGCTTCACCAACCCGTGGACCGAGGAGATGTATCGCGCCGAGCTGGCGCATCCGGAGCGGTCACGGTTTCTGCTCGCCAGCGTTGACGGTCACGTCGTCGGCGCCTGCTCGTATTGGCGCATCGTCGACGAGCGCCATATCAACAACCTTGCCGTGCGGCCGTCGTTCCGGCGCGCCGGCATCGGCGCCGCGTTGCTCGATCGCGTCCTGTCAACCGCGCGCGACGAGCGCGCCTCTGCCGTCCTGCTCGAAGTCCGTCGATCGAACGATGCCGCGCGGCGATTGTACGAACGCGCCGGGTTCGCGGTGATCGACGTCCGGCGCGCCTACTACACTAATCCCGTCGAGGATGCGCTGGTGTTGACGCTGACGCTAACCTCGTCCGGCACGTGACGGATGCGGCATTTGTTACGGTCATGTTTCAGTAGACCGGTACATTGAACGTGGCGCTTGCTGGATGTGTCGAGGAGACTCTGAAGATGCGACGTTCGTTGCTCATGGTGCTGTTCGTGCTGCTTGCGTGTACGGCTCGGCTGGCCGCGTGGGGCGAGCGTGGCCATCACACGGTCAATCGCGCCGCGGTCCGGGCCATTCCTGACGATGGTCCGACGTTTCTCCGGGCGCATGAGGAGTGGATTGTTTATCTGTCGACGATTCCGGATTCGTGGCGCTCGGCAACGGAGCCGTTTCAGAAGATCATCGAAGATCCGAATCACGGCTGGTTCCGTGAACAGTTCGCGTTCATGAAGAACGCGGACGTTCCACGGTCGCGATACGAGTTCGTGCTGGCACTCGACAAGGAATACAGACGGCTCGTCGCGGCTGGCGATCGAACCGCTGCGGCGCTCACCAACGTGCGCTGGACAGGGACGCTGCCGTACGCCGCCGTCGAGACATACGAGCAGATGGTGGCGGGGATGCGCCGGTATCGCGCCGCGCGAGCGAACAACGAGGATACGCATTTCGTGGAACTCGAGATCGCGTCGTACATGGGCCGCCTCGGTCACTACACCGCTGATGGCGCCCAGCCGTTGCACGACTCGATTCACCATGACGGTTGGCAAGGGGCAAACCCGAAGGGGTACACGACAGACGCGGGGATTCACGGCCGCTTCGAAACCCAGTTCGTCGATCTGATGCAGCTCTCGTCAGACGATGTGCAGAAGGATGTGCCGGCGGCGGTGGTGCTGAACGATCCGTTCGATGCCATCCTCGCGCACCTCGATGACGCGGGGATGTTTGTTGAGCAGGTCTATCAACTCGACAAGTCAGGCGCGTTTGCCGATAGCAAGAACGCCGATGCGCGCGCGCTGGTTCGCCGGCAGATGACACGAGCCGCGGCGCTGTTGCGCGATCTGACGCAGACCGCGTGGGTGCGCAGCGGAGAACCGTTGACGCTGACCTCCGCAGACAATCCGGTGCTGCAGACGCACCCTCATTACAATCCCGCGACTGGATCGGCGCCAGCATCACGGCGCCCGCCGCAGTGACGCAGACGAATGCTTGAAACGCTGGAGAGGGGTGTGGTACGGTCCCACCCCGACGTCCGGAGCACCACCGGCCGCGCGTGACGACCAGGGTTCCGGACCTGACGAAGGAGGCGGAGTATGCACGAGCCGATGCACGACCTCAGGGCGACGCTCGGTGAAACCCACGAAGAGTTTTACCACCTCGTGG
>JAISPN010000053.1 GCA_031274845.1 Acidobacteriaceae bacterium | reverse complement strand
CGATCGCCGTACGGTAGTACCCGACGGCTGGAGCAGCACGTAGACCAGTCCCATGGCGAGCCAGATGCCCGAGAGTTGACGAAACATCGTGGCCGCGCCAACAAACAGTCCCGCCACGAAAATGGCGCGTGAAGAGAGCGGAGCCTTGGTGGTCAACCACGCAGCCGTGGCTACGGCCAAGGTGAGCGTGTACCAGTTTGGCGTCGGGTCGAAAAACTGCACCACGCCAACCGAAACGACAAGAATCGCCGCGCTGATTGCCAGCGCGAGCGTGCGGCGGACGAACAGCGCGAACACAAGACCCGCTTCCGCGAGCGAGACGAGGATGAGCGGATAGCGCATGCTCACCAACGACAGACCGAAGAGGCGCATTGCCGCCGCGTTCAGGACGTGAATGTAGCCGGGGTGCAGATCCTGAAGATCCCGGCCGAGCGTCTCGCCGCCAAGAAGACGTTCAGCGATGTTGCCGTAGAACCCATCGTCGGTGGGGTACCAGAAGCGATCGTGGAAGTACCAAAGAAGAGCGAACGACAGGATTGTCGTGACGGCGAACGCAATGCGCGCGCGGCGAGTCATCCGCGCGGGCGTGAGGCCCATTCCCTGAACGGAGGGGAGAACAGCTCTTCTGAGTCATGGAAGAGGCCGGTAACGAGCGAAACCATAATGATTTATTAGGATTTTAATGTGCTCTGTTCGCCATATGCCAAGACAGAAGCGCTTTAGAGAACTGCTTGGTATAATATTACGCGCTGCTGAGATTTAAGCACATCAGTTGTTCGATCTGGGCAGCTGGATCGTTATCTCTTATTGAAGGACGTTCTGCTGAGCCGGACAGAAGGCGTTGACGGCAGCTTGATCCAAGGGATTCCATCGGGGAACTGGGCGGGACCCGAATTGGAGCGTGTATTTCCGCCGAGATGGAGATTTGTGACGATGACAACGTTGTTCAACAAGCTCGTTCGTGATGAAGCCGGTCAAGACCTGATTGAGTACGGCTTGCTCCTCGGCCTCATCACCATTGGCGCGATTCTGGTCATCTCCTCGATCGGGGGGAAGATTAGTGGGCTCTTCGAAAAGGTCAACACTAATCTCGATCAGGTTTCGTAAACCTCCAATGGGACGCGCAAGGCCGGCGGCATTACGCCGGCTTTGCGCCGGCTCAACGATGCGGGCGCACATCAAGACCTTTATCGGCGACACACGCGGTCAGGATCTGATCGAGTACGCCTTGTTGACCGGCCTCATCACCAGCGGTCTCATTGCCGTGTTTCCGGCGATTCAGACAGCGTTGCAACATGCGTTTACCACATGGGGCGATACGCGGAGCAACCTGTGGCAACCGCCGCCTCCTCAATAGCGATGCCGCCGGTCTTTCTCATGGCGCTTATGACGGCGCTTGTTGCGTGCGTGACGGATCTTCGCAGCCGTCGCATTCCCAACGTGTTGACGTTCGGGAGCGCCCTGCTCGCGCTGCTCTATCACGGCGTGACGGATGGTGGATACGGCGCGCTCATGGCGTGCGCCGGATGGGGCGCCGGGCTGGGACTGTTTCTCCTGCCGTTTGCGCTTGGCGGCATGGGGGGTGGCGATATCAAGTTGCTGGCGGCAGCAGGCGCGTGGCTCGGTCCGGGAACGGCGGTGTGGCTGGCGTTGTATACCGGTGTCGCGGGGGGCGTGATGGCGATTGTGGTGGCTCTTGCACGTGGATATCTCGGGACCGCGCTTCGGAACATTTCGTTGTTGTTGACGCATTGGCGCGTGGTGGGCGTCCGTCCGTTGCCAGAGATCACGCTCGAAGAAAGCCGCGCGCCGAAGCTGGCCTACGCCATTCCGATTTTTGTCGGCACGCTGGTGACCACATGGTTACGTTGAAATCGCTGGCGCGCCGTTTTCTCGGAGACAGCGGGGCGGAGTTTGTCGAGTTCGCCCTCGCCTTTCCGTTACTGCTGCTCGTCGTGCTGGGCATCATCGACTTCGGGATTCTGTTTCAGCAGTATCAGGTCGTGGTCGCCGCGGCACGCGAAGGCGCGCGTGTCGCCGTGCTGCCGAATTACACCGCAGCGGATGGCGTTGCGCGCGCGCAAACATACATCAACCAGACCATCATGTCGCAGGGAAAGCCGACGCCGCTGCCGACGGCGAGCGTGGCCAGCGTCACGGTGGGGGGAAAGTGCATGTCGACGGTCACCGTTACAGCGTCATACCCGCACGACTTTTTGTTTCTGGGCGGAATCGGGCGCTACTTCGGCAGTAATTTCGGAACGAGGACGCTCTCGGCGAGCGCCACGATGCGCACCGAGCTGGTACTCGGTGGCGCCTGTCCATAGTGATTGAGATTTCTGTATGAATCGTCAGATACGAACACTCATCGTTCTTGGCGTTGCCCTGCTCGCGGCGTTTGCCGCAAGTTACGGCGTCTACGCGGCCATCTCTCGGATTCCGGTCCGCGAGGTCGAAGTGGCGACGAGGCACGCCGTCGTGGCGGCCCGGGAGCTCAAGATGGGCCAGCGCTTGACGTCAGAAAACGTCAAGCTGGTTGATTGGCCGGCGGCGACGCCAATTCCCGGCGGCTTCGACACGATCGACGCGGTGGTCGATCGCGGGCTCATCGCCAACGTGCTCGAGAACGAGCCGATTGTCGAAACGAAGGTCGCTCCGAAAGACGCCGGCGCCGGTCTGCCGCCATCCATTCCCGAGGGGATGCGAGCGATGTCGGTGCGCGTCAACGAGGTGATTGGCGTCGCTGGTTTCGTCGTGCCCGGCACGCGGGTGGACGTGATGGTCATCATGCGGCAGAAGGAGCAATCGTTTGCCCGCGTGGTGACGAGCAACATTCAGGTGCTCACCGCCGGCACGCGGTACGACCAGGAAAACACGAACGGTCAAGCCAAGCCGATTCCGTCCACGGTGGTCACGTTGCTGGTGACGCCGGAAGACGCCGAGCGGATCGCGCTCGCGCAGAACGACGGCAGCCTCATGCTCTCGCTCAGGAATCCACTCGATACCCAGGCGACAGAATCCAAAGGGGTCCAGTCGGCCGCGCTCTTTGGGAATATCGCTCCCCCGCCGCAGGCCGCGTCCGCGGCGGCTCGTCCAGCGGCGCGCAGGCCGGCTCCTGTTCCGGCGGCAGAGGTTCCGCCGCCACCTCCGGCGCCGAAGGTCTACACCGTCGAGGCAATTCGCGCGGCCAAACGTAGCGAAGAAGTCATCAAGTAGAAGCTCAATCATGCACAGATATCGACGAATCATTGCGTTAGCGCTGGTGGTGATGGCGACGCTCGTCACCGCGGCGTCCAGTCCACTTCGCGCGCAGGCGCCAACGGCGGAGTCCACGTTTCAAAAGGTGCTCCTGACGGCGGGCCGGTCGACGGTGGTGACGACTGACTTCGACATTACCCGGATCGCCATTACGAATCCCGCGGTTGCCGATGCCACGGTCGTCGCGCCGCACGAGATTCTGGTCGACGGCAAAGGCGCCGGCACCATCAGCATGATCGTGTGGGGCGCCGCGAGCCGCGTGCAGTACGACGTCGTCGTCGAGCCGTCCGTGCTCACGATCGAACAGCGGTTGCGCGCGATCTTTCCGGGCGAAGACATTTCGGTGAGCGCGAACGACGAAGCGCTCATCCTCACCGGTCACGTCTCGAGCACCGACATCGCGCTCAGAGCCGCCGAGATCGCTGGCGCCACCTCTTCGAAAACGCACGTCGTCAACCTGCTGCAATATCCCGGTGGCGATCAGAGTCAGCAGGTGATGTTGCAGGTGCGTTTTGCCGAGGTCAGCCGCACCGCGCTCACGGAGCTGGGCGCCTCGTTCTTCACCGGCGCCGACGGGATTGCCAACACGGTGGGACGCACGTCGACCGAGCGATTTGCCGCCCCCTCGCTCGACAACAACACCTTGACGTTCAGCGACTACCTGAACATCTTCTTGTTCAATTCCAAGCTCAATCTCGGAACTGTGCTGCGCGCGCTGGACACGCACGGGTTGATTCAAAGCCTGGCGGAACCCAATCTGATTGCCTATAACAATCAGGAAGCCAGCTTTCTCGCGGGCGGTGAAATCCCGGTGCCGGTGGCGCAGGGAGTCACGGGGACCGTCACCATTCAGTGGAAGGAATACGGGATCCGTCTGAACTTCAAGCCGACGATTGCCGGCGAGACGATTCGGCTGAAGGTCAAGCCCGAGGTCAGCACGCTCGATTTCACCAACGGCGTCACCTTTGCGGGGACGCGGATTCCAGCGCTCTCGACGCGCCGCGCTGAAACCGATGTGGAGTTGCGCGACGGCCAGTCGTTTGCGATTGCCGGTCTCCTGAACAATCTGTCGCAGGACATTACCGACGCCGTGCCCGGATTGTCGAAGCTGCCGATCCTTGGACCGCTGTTCAAGTCGAAGCAGAACTCCGCGTCGCGCAATGAGTTGATGGTGCTCATTACGCCCCGGCTGGTGCGTCCGTTGAATCCGGACGAGGTGCCGGCGCTGCCGATCTCTGAAGATCGTTTCATTCTGTCCAATGAAGTCAGCCAGCAGATCGAAGGGGGCGCTGGCGCGGTCGACTCGCCAGTGCTCGCCGGGACGACCGCTCAGAAGACGGACAAGAAGGGACGGTAGTTATGAGACGGCGTGACGAGCGCGGGGTCATCCTCATTCAGGTTGCGCTGATTGCGCTGACGATGCTCGGGCTCGCGGCGTTTGTCGTCGATCTTGGCGCCGCGTGGACCGCGCGCGCGCAGGCGCAAACGGCGGCGGACGCCGGCGCGCTCGCCGGAGCGATTTCGCTCGAGTTTGACGATGCCACGTGGCCAGCGCTTCCGCCCGCTGGTGCTGTGGTGAACGCGGCGCGGACCACCGCGCAGCTTGCCGCAAATCAGATCATGGGTGCGTCTGGAGCGATTGAGGTGCTCGGCCAGTGTCCGCCGTTCTTGCCCGCCGGCAAGAACGAGAATTGTATCCGCGTCAACGTCTATCGGGATGGCACGAATGGCAGCACCGCGATCAGCTCGTACTTCGCGCGTGTCTTTGGCATCGACACGCAACCGATTCGAGCGACCGCGACCGCGCAGGTGATGATGGCGAACAGCACCGGCTGTATGCGCCCATGGTTCATCGTCGACAGATACATCGACACCAACAACAACAACAAATTCGATCCCGGCATCGACGTCTATACGCCGCCCGGCTGGCGCGTGCCGGACGATGTGGGGCAAGCCACCACCTTTTACCAGCACGGTGGCCCCTCGTCGTACGGTCAGCTCGACATCGGGAGCGGTGGAAATGCAATCCGTGATGCGATTCAGAATTGCGCCGCTGGTTACAAGATCCAGATTGGCGATGTGGTGGCGACCAAGCCGGGCGCGAATGTTGGGCCAGAAACACAGGGCATGGACGCCCTGATGTCGTGGGACCCCAATGCGCACTTCGATCCAACGACGCATGAGATCGTGGGGAGTTGTGCCCCGTCCTGCAGTTGTTCGAGTGGACCGGCGAGCTGTCCGTACGGAGGACAACAAAGTCCCCGCATCGTGCAGGCGGCGGTGTGCGCGCCGACCGAAGCGGCGTGTGATGGAACCGTCTCTGGCAGTAGCGTCATCACCGTGATCAACCTGTTGTCGTTCTTCATCACCGGGTATTCCTCGTCAGGCAACAACCTCGACATCACGGCTGTTCTCTTGAAAAGCGGCGGGGACGTTTCAGGTGGTGGTGGATCTGGCTCCGGACAGGCGGGTGCGTTTGTGACGGCAGTCAGGCTGGTTCAGTAGGAGTGCCGCCATTGAGTACCGTTGCCGTCGCCGGGGCGCACGATCGCCAGCTTGAAGATCTGCTGAAGGCTGCTGGTCTGCAGGCGCGCGCGTTGCAGTTGTCCGAGTTTTCCACGCTGCCATCGAATCGCGTGCCTGATGTGCTCGTGCTCGACACGAGATCCGGCCAAGGCGTGCCCTCCACGCTCCCGTCGATCAAGCGTCAATATCCCGCGCTGGGCGTGGTGATTGTCGCCAGCGCGCTCGATCCGGAACTGCTGCTCGAAGCGATGCGCGCCGGCGTGAACGAGCTAGTCGCCGAACCGATCACGCAGACCGATCTCGCGCGCGCCGTCAATCGCGTGCTGGGGCAGCACGCCGGGTTCGAAGCAGGAAAAATCTACGGGTTCGTTGGCGCAAAAGGCGGCGTGGGGACGACCACGGTGGCGGTCAATGTCGCCATGCTGTTTGCGCGGCTGAATCAAAGCAGCCGCACGCTACTCATCGACATGTACGAAGCGGGCGGCGACACGGGCGTGTTCCTCAGCGCCGACCCGAAGTTTTCAATTTCAGATGTTGCGGACAACACGCATCGTCTCGACGACACATATCTGAACAGCGTCGTGATCCAGTTGGGATCGGGTCTGGATCTGCTGGGCTCGGCGGACCGTTCGTTTCCGCACGCGCTCGACCCGGCGAAGATTCGCGCGGTGCTCGACTTTGTCGCGCGCGCCTACCGGTTCGTCATTCTCGACCTGCCCCGCTTCGACGCGGCGGTGCTCGACGCGCTCGATCAGGCGACGACGATCTTTATCGTCGCCAATCAGGAACTTGCCACCGTGAAAGACGGCGCGCGGATGGCGACGACGCTCCGCCAGCGCTTTGGCAAGGACAAGGTCAAGATTGTGTTGAGCCGCGCGGATCGTCAGGCCGATATCGGGCCGAACGATGTCGAACGCACGATTGGCGCCGAAGTCGTGCACTCGTTTCCGAGCGACTACCGGACGGCCTTGCAAGCGATCAACAAAGGCCGCCCGCTCGTATCCGACACCACCAGCGAGCTTGCGCACTCGTACCAAAAGTTCGTGACGAAGCTTGCCGGACACACACTGGCCGACCGTCCAACCGCCCCGCGTGGTGGTTTCTTCAATCTCCTGTCGCGAAAAAGTTAACGGAGCTATCTCGTGCTGACGTCACTTACGCTCGCTTCGCGCCGCGCCGATCTTCGCAACCCTGAGTATCAGGCTCTCAAGGGCCGGGTCCATCAGGAACTCTTGAATCGTCTGAACCTCGAACGGTTGTCGGAGGTCAAACGCGAGGAGGCGGAGCCCGAACTGCGAAAGCTGATTTCGGCGATGCTGACGCGCGAGGAGCAGAAGACGCCGCTCAGCATGGCCGAGCGCGAGTCGCTGGTCGCCGACGTGCTGAACGAGCTGTTCGGATTAGGACCGCTCGAAGATCTCCTCAGCGATCCGACGATCTCGGACATTCTCGTCAACCGCTACGACCAGGTCTACATTGAGCGGGACGGACGGCTTGAGTCGACGGCGGTGGTCTTTCGCAACGAGATGCACCTGCTTCAGATCATCGAGCGCATCGTCAGCGCCGTTGGCCGCCGCATCGACGAATCGAGTCCGATGGTGGATGCGCGCCTCAAAGACGGATCGCGCGTCAACGCGGTCATTCCTCCGCTGGCGCTCGACGGCGCGGCGCTCTCGATTCGGCGGTTCCGCACCGACAAGCTGGGCCCTCAGGATCTCGTCGAGCGCGACTCGCTTACGCAGCCGATGCTCGACTTCCTGCACGCCGCGGTCGCGACACGCCTCAATGTGATCGTGTCGGGCGGCACCGGCGCTGGCAAGACCACGCTGCTGAACATCCTGTCGGGGTTCATCGGCGAGCAGGAGCGCATCATCACGATTGAAGACGCGGCGGAATTGAGCCTCCGTCAGCGGCACGTCGTCCGGCTCGAAACGCGCCCCTCCAATATCGAAGGACGCGGGCAGGTGCGTCAACGCGATCTCGTCGTCAACGCCTTGCGTATGCGTCCCGATCGCATCGTGGTCGGCGAAGTGCGATCGGAAGAAGCGCTCGACATGCTGCAGGCGATGAACACGGGCCACGACGGCAGCTTGACGACCGTCCATGCCAACTCGGCGCGCGACGCGCTCTATCGTCTCGACACGATGGTCGCGATGGCGAATCTGAACATTCCGGAAAAGGCGATTCGGCAGCAGATTGCCTCGGCGGTCGATCTGATCGTGCAGATCGCGCGCCTCTCGGACGGCACGAGAAAGATCACCGCGATTACAGAAATCACCGGCATGGAAGACGAGACCATCACCATGCAGGACATTTTCCTGTTCGAGCGCACGTCGCTGCGCGAGGACGGAAAAGTGTGTGGCCGCTTCCGCGCGACCGGCATCCGCCCGAAGTGCGCGGAGCAGCTGGCCGCCTCTGGCCGGCGGCTCCCGGCGGAGATGTTCGAGCATGTGAAGCAGGTGGCGTGATGTCCGCGACGGTCGTAGCCACGCTCGTCTTCGTCTTCACGCTCGCCATTGTCTACGGCGCCTACTGGTTTGCCGTGCTTCGCGAGGAAGATCAGGAGACGCGGCAGCTTCGCAAGCGTCTGAAGACGTCGAAGCTGCCCGCCGCCGTGTTCAAGTCGGTGGGCAAAGCCGAGGAACGCCTCAGCTCGGTGGGCGCGATCGATCGTCTCCTCGCGGATTCCGAGAAGCTCGTCGCGCCGCTCCATCGGCTGCTGATGCGATCGGGACTCAACATCACGCTGGGCACGATCGTGCTCGCGAGCCTGTTCCTCGGCGTGGTGGGTCTTCTGCTCGGACAGTGGCTGATACCGCTCTGGGAAGGACAGTTGATTCTTGCCGCGATCTTCGGCACGGTCCCGATCCTCTACGTGCGGTATGCCGCCAATAAACGGATCGCCAAGTTCGAGGATCTCTTTCCGGAGGCGATCGATTTGATGGCGCGCGCGTTGCGCGCAGGCCACGCGCTCACGACCTCGTTGCAGATGGTCGCCGACGAGATCCCGGAACCGGTTGGCGCGGAGTTCAAGCTGTTGTTCGATCGGCAAAACTTCGGCATGTCTCTGCCCGAAGCGTTGCGCGAGTTCGGCCTGCGTGTGCCGCTGGTCGATGCCAGATTCTTCGTGACCGCGGTGCTCACGCAACGCGAGACCGGCGGCAACTTGTCCGAGGTGCTCGACAACCTGGCGAGCGTGATCCGCGAGCGGTTCAAGGTCAAGCGTCAGGTGCGGGTGATGAGCGCGCATGGCCGGATTACCGGGTGGGTGCTTGGCGCGATGCCGCCGGTGATTGGCGTCATTTTGTTCATCATCTCGCCGCAGTTGATCCGGCTGCTCGTCGACGACCCGCTGGGCCGGATGCTGCTCGGCGGCGCGGCGGTGTTGCAGGTCGTCGGCGTGCTGGCGATTCGCAAGATTGTGGACGTGGAGTACTGAGATGCCGATCCCGCTTCTTTTTGCGACCGCCGGCGTCTTCGTGGTGACAGCCGTTCTCGTCGGCATGTTGACGTCGTGGTGGTTCGCGTACAACTCGCCCGAGCAGCGTCGCCTCAGAGGCATGACGGCGGCGGGCGAAGCGCCATTGGTGTTGCCGGTGAGAGCGCTGGCGGCCGATACGACTACCGTGGACCCCTTTCTGGCCCGGCTCAGCAAGTTGATGCCGAAGTCGCCGAAAGAGATGGGGCGCATTCAAAAACGCCTCACGAGAGCCGGCTATCCACGGCCCGCGGCGGTGGTCTACTTTCTGTCGGCGCAGATCATTCTTCCAGTCGTGCTCGGGCTGCTGACGTTGCTCGTGGTTGGCATCAGGGACGGATGGATCTACGCGCTGGTGGCGGCCGCGATTGGATATGTCGCGCCCGGCGTCTTCCTCAACCGGCAAACCACGCAGCGGAAAAAGCGCATCACGAACGGTCTTGCCGACGCGCTCGATCTGCTCGTGGTCTGCGTGGAAGCGGGCAGCGGCCTCGATCAGGCGGTCGTCAAGGCGTCTGAAGAGATGAACATCGTGCACCCGGACATCGCGTACGAACTCCGGCTGGTCACGACAGAAATGCGGGCGGGCAAGCCCCGCATCGAGGCGTTCAAAAACTTCGCGGACCGGACAGGCGTTGAAGATGTCCGTTCGTTCGTCGCCATGCTGGTGCAGACGGATCGGTTCGGGACGAGCATCAGTCAGGCGTTGCGGACGCAGGCGGACACGATCCGCACCAAACGCCGGCAACGCGCCGAAGAGCGCGCCGGCAAGGTGAGCGTAAAGCTCGTCTTCCCGCTTGCGCTCTGTCTGTTTCCGGCGCTCTACGTGATCTGTTTCGGTCCGGTTGTGGTTCGCATCTGGCGGGTACTTCTTGAAGGCAACGGCATCTGATATGCCGCGGAGGAGATGACATGAGCACCGTTCAAATTGTGGCCCTTGTACTGATGGTGGTGTTTGCCGCGCTGTACATCATGCGCCGCCGCTCGCGCCTTTCGAAAGACGACGATTGATGGTGAGACTCGGCGCGCTTCTGCTGGCCGCCATGTCGGCGGGATGCGCCGCGCGGGAGCGTGCCGCGTTGGTGGCACAGCCGTCGGCGTTGGCGCAGCACGCGCCCGAGGCGACTGCCCCGCCGCCGCCCGTGAAGGTGCCCGTGCAGACGATCGAACAGCTCGATCCGCAGTTGAACGCGGCGCTCGCCGCGCTTCTGGCACACCCGTCCGCGGAGAGTTATCGACACGTCGCGGCGCAGTACGCACGGCTGCGGATCTTCGACGTCGCCGACAAGTACTTGTCGACCGCAATTGACGCCGACCGACATAACGCGTCGCTGTACGACGCGCGCGCGCGTGTGCGCCGCGATGCGGGCCTTCCTGCCTTCGGGCTCGGCGATGCGTACCGCGCGTGGCACTTTGCGCCCACGGCCGAAGCCGCGACGACGCTGGGGACGCTGTTTGAGGGCCTTGGTCAA
>JAISPN010000031.1 GCA_031274845.1 Acidobacteriaceae bacterium | reverse complement strand
TTTGACGGATCGGGTTCCAGCTTCTTGCGCAGTTGTCCCATGAACACGCGCAAGTATTCCGGCTGCTCTTGCGAGGCCTGTCCCCAGACGGCTTCGAGGAGCGTCGCGTGGGTCAGCACGCGATTCGGGCGGCGCGCCATGTAGACGAACAGATCGAATTCCTTCGGCGTGAGACGCACTTCGCGGCCGCGCGTGTGTACGCGTCTGGCGTCCATGTCGACGCGAAAGTCCCCTGCTTCAAACGACGCGGACTCTTCGGCGCTTCCCGTCGCGCCGCTTCGGCGCAACGCCGCGCGCGCGCGCGCCATCAGTTCGTCGATGCCAAACGGCTTCGTGACGTAGTCGTCGGCGCCAGAATCAAGCGCCTCGATCTTCGTGCGCTCCTCGTCCTTCACCGACAGCACGATGATCGGCACATTCGGCGAGACTTCGCGAATCCGCTTGCACAGCTCGACGCCGTCCATGTGCGGCATCTTCAAATCGGTAATGACCAGTTCCGGCAGCCACTCCTTGAAGCTCGCAAGCGCCGTCTCTCCTTCGGCCGCCGTGCGCACCTCATAGCCCTGACTGCTCAGCACGGTTTTCAAGACGCGAGTAATTTGTGGCTCATCGTCGACAACGAGCACGCGGGACGATTCTCTTGTTTCCATGTCGCTCAGCTCTCCTATGCGCGTACCGCCACCGGCTCCGCGCTCACCAATTCGTCGCTGACCTGGCCACCGAGCAGCAGCTTCAACACGACGAGCGTTCCTGTTCCTGACGAAGGCGCCTCGATCCAGATTTCACCCGCTTGCGACTGCACCAGCCGCCGCGCAATCGGCAAACCGAGACCGACACCTGTACGACGTGAATCGAAGGCTTCCCGGCCGGGAATCCTGAAAAAATTCTCGAAGACCCGCTCACGCAACTCCGGCGCAATCCCCGGCCCCTCGTCCGCCACCGACACATACACGTACTCTTCCCCCTCGCGCTGCGCGGTCACGCGGATGGTGGTCTCCGGCGGCGAGTATTTGCTGGCGTTGTCGAGGAGGGTGTAAATCACTTCGGCGACGGCCGTGGGATCAACCATGATGGGCGGCAGATCGGCCTCAAGCGCCGTTACCACCCGATGGTGCCGCAGCAGCGTCCCGGCACGCGTCAGCGCCTCTTGCACGACGCGATTGAGATCCACGCGCTGCTGATGCGTCGCTTCGACGTGGCTGGAACGATCGGCGACCGAGAGTCCTTCGATGAAGCGGTTCAGGCGATCGGACTCCTCGTCAATCACCTTCAACAAATCGTGACGGCTTTCCTGCGACAGCAGCGTGGGCATCTTCGGGTTCGCGCCGATGAGCGCCGTCACCGCCACCTTGATCGCCGTCAACGGCGTGCGCAGGTTATGCGTGAGCGCGTCGAGGAGCGCCGCCTTCAACTGCTCGTTGCGCCGCGCGGCTTCGGCTTCGCTCGCCCGTTCGAATGTCGCGCCGAGTTGCTGATACAACTCTTCGATTTCGCGGCGTCCTTCTTCCGCCTCGATCTGCCGTCGCTCGGCGCGCGCCGCCAGCTCGCCGACGACAATCGCCGTGGTCGTGAAGGCAAGGAACGTGACGACATCGTTGAGATCGCGGACGAAGATGCCAGCCAGCGGCAGAAAGTAAAACGCGAATCCGATGCTGGCGCTCACCGAACCGGCAAGTGCCGGTCCCGTCCCCCATGCGCGCGCGATGAGCAGCACCGCCAGCAGCAGCACCGGCGCCGCGGCCCCAGCCGTAATCGGCGGAATCAGAGACAGCAGCGCGGCCAGCCCTGCCACGAACACGACCGCCAGCACGTAGACCCCAAGGCCCGCTGTCCGGCTACGAGAGTTCACTATTTAATTATAGGCAGGGCGATGCTAACGAAACCTACACGAATTTTTTATACCTGCGCCGATGACGACATGCGCATACGTATCGCCGCCATCTTCGGCAGCGTCGGCGAGGTCTGGACGCTCGTCGCCTACGTGCAAACGCTGCGCAGCGCGCACGAGCAAGCACACCGCCGGGATGCACGCTGGATGCGCAGCATCAGCGAACGTCATCCACGCTGACGAGCGCCGATCGCCTTGTAGTAGAAGAGGAGGTCGACGTCACCTGGCGCATGCCCCAGCGCGCGCACGAGGAGGCTCACCTGACCACGGTGATGCGTGTTGTGGTTCACGGCGTGATGCAACATCTCGCCAATCGCCAACTCGCTGGTGACGCCGCGGTGAGGAACCGTGTACTCGAGACGCCGCGACAGATCCGCGTCGGCGAGGCCACTGAGATACGCGCGCAGCGTCTGCTCTTGAGCCGCCCAATAGCTCGACACCGCGTCGAGCGTCGGGAAGTCGTCAGCCTTCACTGGGGCGCCTCGCGCCGGTCCGCCAGCGCGCTCCAGCCAGTTCCCTTCAGCGCTCATCATGTGCACCAGCGTGTTCCGCAGAGAGGCCAAACTCCCCACCACTGGCCGGACGAACTCCTCTGGCGTCAACGCCGCCATCGACGCGAACAGCTTCGCATTGGCCCAGTAACTGTAGTCGTACAGTTGTTCGAGATCCTTGACGGTCACGGGCAACGCTCCAGTCTGTGTCGTGGGTTACGTCTTCGATCCTGAGGCTTGCTGCACGATGCGGACGCCGGCGCTGGCGCCGATCCGTGTCGCACCCGCGGCGACCATTGCTTTTAGTCCTTCGAGATCACGCACGCCGCCTGACGCTTTGACGCCCATGTCGTCGCCGACCACGCGGCGCATCAAGGCCACGTCCGCGGCCGTCGCCCCGCCGGTGCTAAATCCCGTGGAGGTTTTCACGAAGTGCGCGCCAGCCGCCTTGGCGATCGTGCAAGCGGTAATCTTCTCTTCATCCGTCAGCAACGACGTCTCGATGATCACCTTGCTGACGATGCCGCAGTCGCGGCAAGGGGTCGTCACCGACTCGATGTCGCGCTCGACAGTGCGGAGGTCGTGTGATTTGAGCGCCCCGATGTTGATCACCATGTCGATCTCGCGCGCGCCGTCGAAAATCGCGCGACGGGTCTCGTATCCCTTGACGTCCACTGTAGTCGCCCCCAGCGGAAAGCCGACGACGGAACAGACCCCAACGCTGGTGCCGGCCAGATTCGCGCGAGCGGTCGCCACCCAGACAGGATTGACGCACACGGTCGCAAAGCCAAATTGCGCGGCTTCGCGGCACAGATCGTCGATCTCCGCGCGCGTCGCATCCGGTTTGAGCAGCGTGTGATCGATCATCGACGCCACCGACGCAGGCGCGCCGCCGATGGCGTGTACGCCGACGCGCGTGGCCCCCGCATCGAGCACCGTGCGGAGCCGATCGGGACAGCACTCGGACCGGCAGGCATGACACTCGCAGCGCGGCGGCTGCCGCAGGTCGGCCGCGCGCATCTCCTGCACGATCATCTCGATGAGCCGCTGTAGTTCGCCTCTGGTCACGTCAGCCTCGCCGCTCCAGGTCCGCGATCTTCGCCAGCCGCGCCACGTAGCGGGCCTCGGTCATCGGCGTCGAGATCCACGTCGTGACAATCGCCTTCGCCTCGTCGTGCGACAGTAGCGTGGCGCCAAGCGTCAAGACATTTGCGCCGTTGTGCTGCCGGGAATATCGCGCGATCGTTTCGCTGGTGGCCATCGCCGCGCGAATCCCGTTCACCTTGTTCGCCGCTATCGCCGATCCGATGCCCGCTCCGTCGATAACGATACCCGCGTCGGCTTCGCCGCGAGCAACCGCCGTCGCCACGAGCGCGGCCATGTCGGGATAGTCGACCGGCGCGGCCGTGTGCGTGCCGAGATCGTCAACCGCGACCCCACGTCCGCGCAACACTCCCACCAACGCCGCACGAAGCGCACGGCCGGAGTGATCGCTGGCAATCGCCACACGCCGAATGTCAGCCGCCGGAATCAGGCGTGCGTCATGCTCCGTCGTCACACCGTCGATGAGCACCGTCACGTGACGTTCGCGCAGCGTATCCTTGGCCAACGGTGTCACGTGTCCACCACGCGCGAGTGTGACGATTTCATCTCGCGTTAATGCACGCGCATCTGCCTCTGTAATGATGTCGAATTGTTTCATGCTCGCGATATCATGCTCGTGCGATGTCCGAGTCCACCATCCACACGCTCATCTCCGAAGATCGCATTCGTCAGCGTGTCACGGAACTCGCCACCGAGATTGGGCGCGACTATCCCAACGGCGTACACGTCGTCGCGGTTCTCAAAGGCGCGTTTATCTTCATCGCGGATCTGGTGCGCCAGCTTCCCGGCCCTGTGTCGCTCGACTTCATGGTGCTTTCGAGCTACACGGATGGCACGACGACCTCCGGCGAAGTCTGCGTGCTCAAGGATCTCGAAAGCAGTCTCGACGGCAAGGACGTCCTCATCGTCGAAGACATTCTCGATACCGGCGTCACGCTCAACTATCTCCACCACATCCTCCGCGCCAGAAACCCACGCGTGCTCAAAACCGCCTGCCTGCTGAACAAACCGTCGCGACGGAACATCGACGTCACGGTCGAGTACATCGGCTTCGAAGTCGAAGACCGGTTCGTCGTGGGCTACGGCCTCGACTACGAAGAGCACTACCGGAACCTGCCGTACATCGGCGTGCTCACTACGGTTCCACCG
>JAISPN010000027.1 GCA_031274845.1 Acidobacteriaceae bacterium | reverse complement strand
GTACGAGTGCAACTTCTAGAGTCCGAGTCGTTGCCGTTTCAGATAGAGCCCTTTGCGCGAGATTCCCAAGGCGCGCGCGGTATCTTCCACGCGCCCGTCGTGGGAGGTGAGCGCCGCCTTGATCATTTCGCGTTCCACGGCTTCGATGGTCGAGGGGAGCTTCGCGCGCAACGAGACGGTGACGTGGTCGGCATCGGTCGATAGCACGCGTTCCGGCGGCGCGTGGCGGATGCACGGCGAGAGGGCATCCGCGTGGAGTGTCGTATCGGCATCCGCCAGTGCCACCATCCGACGGACTTCGTTGTAGAGCTGCCTGATGTTGCCTGGCCATTCGTACAGCAGCACGTGCTCCAGCACGTCGGCACCAAATTGCACATGACCTTTGCCGAACTCTTCAGACGCTTTCCCGATGAAGTGCGCGAGCAAGCCGGGAATTTCGTCGCGTCGTTCTCTGAGCGGCGGCAGCGGAATGACGATGACGTTGAGACGATAGAACAGGTCTTCGCGGAATCGTCCATGCCGGATGAGTTCATTGAGGTTGGCGTTGGTCGCGGCGACTACGCGGACATCCACGCTCAGGGGCATCGGCTCGCCGAGCGGATGAATTTCGCCCGATTCGAGAAACCGCAACAGCTTCGGTTGCACGTCGAGGCCGAGGTCGCCAATCTCATCCAGAAAGAGCGTGCCGTCCCGCGCCGCGCGGACGAGCCCTGGGCTGTCCTTGTCGGCGCCGGTAAAGGCTCCCCTCCGGTAGCCGAAGAGATGACTTTCAATCAGATCGCGCGGCACGGCCGTGCAGTTGAACGGCACGAACGCACGGCTTCGGCGGTCTGAGTGCCAATGCAGTGCCCGCGCGATGACTTCCTTGCCGGTGCCGCTTTCGCCGGTGATGAGAACGCTGATATTGACGTGGGCGACTTTCCGCACGATGTCCATCGCCCCTTCAAGCCGACCAGAGATAACCACGTTACCTCCTCAGAGTGCGGCGTCTTTATGAGGCCAGAGCGCCGTGATGTGGCGGCGTTTCATAAAGAAACCGAGTGTATTGAATGAGCGGCCATTGTTGATCAGCGATGGCTGCCCGGCACGCGTCACACAAAGAAACTGTGCAATTCGAGCTAGACGCTCGCCCATCGTCCAGAGAGGTCGCGGAGCGTGTGTGAAGGGCAGGCAGGCGCCGACACGTGGGATGTCATCGAGAGGCGGTTAAGATCGCACCATGACACTTCGTCACCTCGGTCATTCCACCCTCAAGATTTCCGCGATCGGTCTCGGCTGCATGGGGATGTCGCAAAGCTACGGGCCGGGTGACGAGGAGGAATCGGCGAAGACACTCCATCGCGCGCTCGAACTCGGCATCAACTTTTTCGACACCGCGGCGGTCTACGGCAACGGCGCCAACGAGACCTTGATCGGCCGTCACCTCGGCGCGCATCGCCAGGAGATCGTCCTTGCGACGAAGTGTGGCCTCCATGCCGCGCGCGTCGGATTCCCGAGCGGTCTCGATGGATCGCCCGCCGGGATCAAGACGTCGTGCGACGAGAGTCTGTCGCGGCTGGGCACTGACGTCATCGATCTGTTCTATCTGCACCGCGTCGATCCGAAGACGCCGATTGAGGCGTCGGTTGGCGCGATGGCCGATCTCGTGCGCGCTGGCAAGGTGCGGTATCTGGGGCTCTCGGAAGCTTCGCCTACGACGATCCGTCGCGCACACGCGGTGCACCCCATCTCGGCGCTCCAGAGCGAGTACTCACTCTGGTGGCGCGAGCCGGAGCAGACGGTGTTGCCGGTCTGCCGGGAACTCGGCATCACTTTCGTGCCGTTCAGTCCACTTGGGCGCGGATTCCTGTCTGGCCGCGTGACGACGCCCCGTGCGTTTGGCGACGATGATTTCCGCAAAGGGCTGCCACGCTTTCAGGGGGAGAACTTCGAGAAGAATCTGTCGCTCGTCGAGCAACTCGACGCCTTTGCCGCGAAGAAGCGCGCGACCCCGTCGCAAGTCGCGCTGGCCTGGATTCTTGCGAAGGGCGAGGATCTTGTGCCGATTCCTGGAACCAAGCGACGGACGTATCTTGAAAGCAACGCGGCGGCGGTGGAGATCGCGTTGAGCGCGGCAGATATCCAGACGCTCGAAACGCTGTTTGCGCCAGAGGCGGTGGCGGGCGATCGCTACAGCGCGCAGATGGCGCAGTGGGTGGATCGGTCGTGAGCACGATCTCCTTCGCTGGCGTCTACGCCCCGTTGCCGACGCCGTTTGATGAGCGCGACAGGCTCGACGTCGATCGTCTCTGTGCCGCGCTTCCGCGCTGGCTCGCGAGTCCGCTTGCCGGGTTCGTGTTGCTTGGCACCACGGGAGAGGCGGGTCTCGTCGACGACGAGGAGGCCGATCGATTAGTGGAGGCCGTTCGACCGCTCGTGCCGCGCGAGCGCGCGCTGCTCGTGGGTGTGGGCCGCGAGTCGACCGCGGCGACGATCCGCGCGGCTCGACGCGCCGCGACAGGTGGCGCCGATGCGCTGCTCGTGCGCACGCCGTCGTTCTTCAAGACACGGATGAACGATGAGGCGCTCGTGGCGTACTACACCGCGGTTGCCGACAGCGCTCCGGCGCCGGTGCTTCTCTACAACTTCGCGGCGGCCACCGGCGTCAACCTGACCCCGTCCGCGGTGGCCCGTCTCGCCTCGCATCCGAACATTTTGGGGATCAAGGAATCGGGCAGCGATCTCGCGCAGATAGCCGATCTCGTCGCGCTGGCGTCACCGTCGTTCACGGTGCTGGCGGGATCGGCGACGACGTTTGTTGCCGCGCTTGGCGCTGGTGTCTCTGGCGGGATTCTGGCGCTGTCGGCGCTATTGCCGGAGGCGTGCGTCAGGCTGTTCACGCTCATGCGCGCCGGAGCATTCGACGAGGCGCGGCAACTGCAGCAGCGGCTCGTGCCGCTGGCGCGTTTCATCTCCACAGAGCACGGCGTGCCGGCGCTCAAGGCGGCGCTCGCGCGTTCAGGTGTCGACGTTGGCCTGCCGCGGCGTCCACTGGTACCGTTTGACGAGCGTCACCTGCCAGCGCTGCACGATCTGTTGCGAGGTTTCCTCACGGAAGGAGTTCCGGTATGAGTTTGCTTCCCTCACGCGAGCGTATTCTGCTCGGTCCTGGCCCCAGCATGACGTCGCCGCGCGTCATGCGCGCGCTCTCGACACCCACCGTCAGCCATCTCGATCCGCAGATGCTTGCCCTGCTCGACGATGTGCGGGCGCGGCTCCTGCGGACGTTTGGCGCCGGCGAGGGGTCGTTTGCGTGCGCCGTCTCGGGGACCGGCACGTCAGGCATGGAGACGACGGTAGCGAATCTGGTGGAGCCGGGCACGCGCGTGCTGGTGGTCGTCACCGGGTACTTTGGCGATCGACTGGCGCAGATGTGCGAGCGCTACGGCGCCGTTGTGACGCGCCTGAACGTGGAATGGGGACGTGCCTGCCGTCCAAATGATCTCGATGCGGCGCTGACGAAGACGCCCGCGGATCTGGTGGCGATCGTTCACGCCGAGACCTCGACCGGCGTCCTGAACCCGGTGCAGGAGCTTGCCGCGATTGCCAGGGCGCACCACGCGCTCGTGCTCGTGGACGCGGTCACCTCGTTTGGTGGACATCCGCTGAAGGTTGGCGCATGGGGTATCGACGCGGCGTATAGCTGCACGCAGAAGTGTCTCGGCGGACCGTCAGGGCTCGCGCCGGTCGTCTTCGGCCCACGCGCGCTCGAGCGCCGGACGGCGTGCCGCAGTTTTTACTTCGATCTCGGCCTGCTCGAAGATTACTGGCTGCGCCGCAAATACCATCACACCATGTCGTCGACGCTCGTCTATGCGCTTTACGAAGCACTGTCGGTCGTCGAGGAGGAAGGGCTCGAGGCGCGCTGGGCGAGGCACGAGCACAACCATCGGGCGTTCATCGATCAACTGGCGAAGAGAGGGTTGAGCGTGCTGCCGCCGGACGGTGAGCGGCTCTGGACGCTCAACGCCGTGCGCGTGCCAGACGGCATCAACGACGCGGCGGTGCGCGCGCATCTGCTCGAACAGTCGAACATTGAAATTGGCGCGGGCCTCGGACCGCTGGCCGGCAAGATCTGGCGCGTCGGCTTGATGGGCGAGAGCTCGGACACGCGATATCTCGCGTTACTGATGCAGGGATTGGAGCACGCGTGTGCGGCGCAGGGGCATCAGCTCGGCGGCGCGTAAGGCGAAGCCGCCGAAGCAACCGTTCCAGCGTCCGAGCGTCTTTCGCACGTTCGCGCGATGGAGCCTCGGCGTCATTGCGGTTCTGTTCGGATGTCTGGCGTATGCGTACCTGACGCTGCCCGACGTCCGTCCGCTCGCGGCCACGAATCCGTCGAGCACCGCCTTCATGGTGCTCCGCGAGCAAGAAGCGCACGCCAAAGGCGTGCCTGCAAAGCGCGAGCAGCGATGGGTGCCGTACTCGCGCATCTCGCCGTCGCTGAAACGCGCCGTCCTCGTGGCCGAAGACGACGCGTTCTGGAATCATGACGGCGTCGACTACAACGAGTTGCAGAAATCGATCGAGCTCAATTGGGCGCGCGGCCAGCTCCTGCGTGGCGCCAGCACGATCACGCAGCAGTTGGCCAAGAACCTCTACCTGTCGCCGTCACGGAATCCGCTGCGGAAGCTGTGCGAGCTCATCATCGCGCGTCGGCTCGAAGCCGCGCTCGAGAAGCGGCGCATCTTCGAGATCTATTTGAACGTCATCGAGTGGGGGGACGGGATCTACGGGATCGAGGCGGCGTCGCACGCCTACTTTGGCGTCTCGGCCTCGGCGCTGGATTCGAGACAAGCGGCGCTCCTTGCTGGCGCGATCGTCAACCCGCGGCTGTTGAATCCCGCGCATCCGACCGCGCGGCTGCTCGCGCGTCAGCAGATGATTCTGTCGCGCATGGGCAGGGTCTCGCTGCGGGAGACAGAGGCGTGGCCTGCGCGTCCGCGCGTGCGCTTCAGCTTGTGAGTGCGTGGCGCCTTCGCTATCATTCAACCCCTGCCGCGCCTCCCATTGCTCACGTGTCTGTGCGTCTGCCGGTGTTGCGTTAAGAAGAGCCGATGCCCGGGATGGTGAACTACACCGATCGGCTGACGAGGCTCATGTGCGACATCGTGGCGCGTGTGCCGGCGTTGTCGTTCATCAACATGGCGGAGGTGCTGGTGTTTGCCCGCTACGGGCGCATCGGCTCGGAGGGCGCGTTTGCGACGTGCCACTGCCTCAATCTGCCGACGACGGAGCCGGGGTATTTCTTCTGGCGCGATCGCGCCAGCGGTCAGATGACGCGCCGCTCCGAGTGGTTTGTGACCAAGTCGCCAGTGGTCATGGTTGATGGACAGGTCAAAAAATATTTAATCTCGTTCACGCTGCCGCGGTTCTGCGACCAGTCGCTATCCCGCTCGCGCAAGGAAAAGTTCTACCGTCGTACGACCGACGACTGGATCGCCAAGCTCGATACCGTGATTCACGAGCTCTACCACATCGATCCGGGCTCGAACGGCATTCGCCGCATCGATCGCGTCGACGGCACGTGCGAAGCGAGTTACCACGGCGGAGATTTTTTCGCGCGCGTCGCCGTGATGGTGCAGCAGTATCTCGACAGCGCGCCCTCTCCTGAGATCTACGAGTTTCTGCGGCACGATTTCGCAACGTTCGAATCGCGCGATGGCGGCATCGTCGGCCGCGCGTTCCGCCCGTTTCCGTCGTATCCGCAGCGTTTCATGGAGCGTCTTGAGATACAGCCGGCGTGCGACCCGGCCGTGGCAGGCGTGCCGATCGATCCGTGGCGCCATCGAGTGAGCCGGGTGCTCTACACCGATGACGACGTGCACCTGCGTCACTTCATGCGAGACACCTCGCGCGCCGTCAGTCAGCGGCCAAGACGCACGCGGCTGCCGCGTCACGCTGGTTCGCGTCAGAACGTTTCGGTGTCAGTTGGTTTGCAGCACTCTGCGGACGCCCACGAGACGTTCGGTCCAGTAGGCCGAGGTCAGATGCTCGATGCGCACGACGCCGCGGGAACTGGGCGCGTGGACGAACGTGTCGGGACCAAGGACGATGCCGACGTGTGAGGCGGTCGACGCGGTGGTCTTGAAGAACACGAGATCGCCCGGCGCGAGCGATCGCACATTGATTGACGTCCCGGCGCGAAACTGATCCTTCACCTCGCGCGGCAGCGCCAGGCCGTGCTGCGCGAACACCCACTGCGTGAAGCCGCTGCAATCGAAGCCGTTCGGCGTGGAGCCGCCGTTGCGATAGGGGGTTCCGCGCAAGTGCAGCGCGGTGTCGATGATGGCGGCTTCCTTCGCCGTCATCGCTAGCGTTGTGGCCGGCGCGGCTGCTGGCGCGTGGCTGATGCGCGCGGTGGGCGGCATCGGGAACGGTTGCGGCCGTGAGCCCGGCGTTGAGGCGCAGGCGCTCGTGATGGCGACTGTGATGGCGACAAGGCCTACGAGAGCCCAGCCTGTCTCTGTGGTTCGTGTCATCGTGACGTGTGATCGGTCCCGCTTATTTTATCGGCACATACCGGTCATTCGACCAGCCCTCATCTTCACTTGTGTGTGTGAAACCGTTTACGCGTGCGTCATCACCTTGACACCTCGACAGTGCTCACAGCACAATTTTGCTGCCAATAGCACTGCGTTCGAATTGCGCAGGAGGTCAGACACCGCGGATGGAACAGACGCTGTTACTGAACGCGTCGTATGAGCCGCTCAAGATCGTTCACTGGCAGAAAGCGGTCACGCTTTGGTGCCAGGGAAAGGTCGAAGTCGTGTCTGTGTACGACCGCGAGGTTCGCGGCGTCTCCATCAGCTTCAAACTTCCCTCGGTCATCCGGCTGCTCCGCTACATCAAGATCAAGCGCCGCTTCGACTACGTGCCGTTTTCACGCGCCAACATCTACGCGCGCGACGATCATCGCTGCCAGTACTGCGCGGAAAGTTTTCCGACGCTCGATCTGACGTTCGATCACGTGGTGCCGGTGGCGCAGGGGGGACGGAAAGATTGGGAGAACATCGTGACCTGTTGCGTCAGTTGTAATCGACGCAAAGGCGGGCGGACGCCAGACGAAGCCGGTATGCGGCTGCTGCGTCTCCCGAAGCGTCCTGATTCGACGCCAGCGCTTCGCATCACCATCGGCCTTCGCAGCGCGCCCGAAAGCTGGCGCGATTATCTCTACTGGAACGCTGAACTCGACGACACGTAAACCCTGCGCTTGAGTTGGCGACGGCTCGACACCGCGTAAGATTCTGTGATGCCCCATCTGGCTTCGGTCGTTCCGCGCCGCGCGATTACTGGCGGACGTGTCACGGTTATGGGTGATGCGCTGTTCGGCCATCAGGCGTCCCTTCCGGCCGTCGTGTTGAAGGACAAGAAGGCGCGGGTCGTTTTCGCCTCGCCGTCACGGATCGCGTTTCTGGTGCCGGAAGGTGTTGGCGACGGCGGTGCCGTCGATGTGCACGTCGACACGGCGCCTGGGGCCACCGTCTCGCTGACGGTGGCCGTTCCCATCGCCACCGATCTCCATCACGTCGATAGTCCCGCGATCGATCGTCAGGGGCATCTCTACCTCACCTACAGCGGCACGCGCGGGCAGCGGGCTCCGGTGTCGATGTTTCGTGTGGGGCCTGGCGGAAACCCCGAACACTTCTCTTCGAGCATCGCCCATCCCACCTCGCTTGCGTGTGATGCGCAAGGGCGGCTCTACGCGTCGGACCGCTTCGAGGGGATCGTCTATCGCGTCCACGAGGATGGGAGCGCGGAGACGTTCGCCAGTGATGTCGGTGTTCCGTGCGGGCTCGCCTTCGGGCCCGACGGTGAGCTCTATGTCGGCGATCGAACCGGCACGATCTTTAAAGTCGATCCGCGCGGGCACGCGCGCGCGTTCGCGACGCTGCCGGCAAGCGTCGCCGCGTTTCATCTCGCGGCGGGCGCGCAGGGGATTTTCGTGACGGCGCCG
>JAISPN010000023.1 GCA_031274845.1 Acidobacteriaceae bacterium | reverse complement strand
ACGCGCCGCGTCTGGCGCTCATCGAAGACAACACGGACAACTTCGTGTCGACGTCGCTCGCCAGCACGCTGACGGGGATGATGGCCTCGCTCGACCTTCCGCCACCGACAACGGTTCGTATTCCGCCGTCGCCGTCGCTCGATGTCGTCGAGGTCTATCCGTTCGTCCCCTACGTGCAGTACTTGCTCCCGGGATCGATCGTGATGTCGATCTTCATGATGGTGATGATCGGCGGCGGCATCATCTTCATCGACGACAAGGCGCGCGGGCTGCACGAAGGGTATCTCGTGACGCCGATTACCAAGTTCGAGCTGATTGCCGGCTTCAACATCTCGGGGACGATTCGCGCCGTCATGGCTGGCGCCATGATTACGGTCGTCGGGTCGCTCATCGCCGGCGTGCCGAATCCACTCGATCTGATGCGGCTTCTGCGCGTCCTCCTTGTCGTCAGCGTGACCTCCTTTGCGCTCATCAGCATGATGTTCCTGCTGATGGTGCGCGTCACCGATCCGTTGATTCCACGCGCGACGTTTGGCGTCCTGAACACGCTGTTGTATTTCCCGAGCGGCGCGGTGTATCCGCAGCAAGGCTTCCCGGCGTGGATGAAACCGCTCGCGGCGGTCGATCCGTTTACCTACGCGGTGCACGCCTTCAAGAGTCTGATGTTGAAGGACACCGGCCTTGCCGCCATCTCTGGCGACCTCTTATACCTGACCGCGTTTTCCGTGATCGCGCTCACCGCGGCGACGCTGTTGTTCAGACGGACGCTCTAGATGTCAGGCAAGGATCGCGAGACGCGGGATCGCTTACTCGAGGCGGCAACGACGCTCTTTGCCGCCGATGGCTTCAAGACGGTGACGGTGCGGGACATCTGCCAGGCGGCCGGCGCGAACGTGGCCGCCGTCAATTACCACTTTGGCGACAAGATGGGCCTCTATCACGACGTGCTGAACGAGGCGATCGAGAAGATGCACGGCACGACCGAGGCGGCGCGTGACGAAGGCAAGGGGAAGGCGCCGGAGGAGAAGCTTGAGATTTTAGTCCGCGTGTTCATCGACCGCGCCGTCAAGCAGGGGAGCGCCCCCTGGATTCATCAGTTGATGATGCACGAGATGGCCGAGCCGACACCGGCGCTGGATCTGGTCGTTGAGCGCGTGCTGCGTCCCAGGTTCGACTACCTGAAGGAGATTGCGGCCGAGCTGCTTGGGTGCGACTGCGCGGATGCGCGCGTGGAAAAAGCAGCGATGAGCGTGCAGTCGCAGTTGATGCTGCCGATAAAAAATCCGTTTGCCCGTCAGTTGATGCCCGAACTGTCGCGGGAAGAGGCCCTTGACGGCCTTGCCGCGCATGTCGTGCGTTTTTCGTTGGCGGGAATTTGCGCGATGCGTGACTAAAAAGAGAATCCTTTTCAGAACCCGCGTCGTCTTATAGAATGAAACATTCAGTTTGACTGGAAAAAGGGTGCAGTTATGGCCAAACGTGCTTCTGCTAGTGCAATCATCTGTCCTCGTTGCGGTGTCCCCAGTGCGCGGGTCATCGGGCGTTCCGAATCGTTGCCAGTGATCTATCTCCGCTGCGAAGAGTGCGGGCGGACGTCCATCACTCCTGAATAGCTCGCGACCGCATTCCACCGTCCGCGCATTGTAAGGCTCGACGTCGCGACTTACGGCTGGGGTTTCTTTCCGCCCGTGGCCTCGCGGTGTGCGCGGAGGACTTCCACCACATCTCGCTCGTCGTTCATGGCGGCCATCAACCAGGCGCTCTCGTTGCGCTTGTTGGTCCGTTCCATGTCGGCGCCGCGGCTGAGCAGGAGCTCCACGAGTGGCGTGAAGCCGTTTGAGGCCGCGGACATGAGCGCGGTGTTACCGTCTTCTTCCGACGGCTCGTCGACCTTGGCGCCCCGCGCCAGCAACAGTTCGACGGCCGGAATGCAATTCGATTCAGCCGCGAGCACGATCATCGGCGTCCCGTTGATTTTTGCTTCGATCGTCGCGCCGGTCTTGAACAGTTCGTTCACGATCTCGACGTGACAACTGCGTACGGCAAAGGCGAGCGCCATGTTGATGCCGCGGCTCAAGCCGGCCTTCGCGAGCAGATCGATGAAGGCTAAATGACCGTTCGCGGCGGCGTACGCCAGGGCGGTGAGTCCGCCCACGTCTTCGGCGTTCACATCAGCCTTGTGGGTCAAGAGCTCCTGCGCGACCGCGGGATTGCCGCCGAGCGCCGCGGCCATGAGCGGCGTGCGTCCGTTCGTGTCTCGCTTGTTGGGATCGGCGCCCGCGGTGAGCAAGGCGCGCGCCGCTTCGAGATGTCCGCCGAAGGCGGCCGCGGTGAGCGCGGTGGCGCCTTCCTTGCTCGGCAGATTCACGTCCGCGCCCTTGGCGAGCAATGTGCGGATTGCCGCGTCGCGATTGGCGGCGGCGGCGGCCATGAGTGGCGTCATGCCGTCGCTGTCCTTCCATGACAGATCGGCGCCTTTCTCGATGAGCGCGTCCATGACCTGGGTATATCCTTCGCGCGCGGCCATCATCAGCGCTGTTTCGCCATCTTGATTCGCGTTGACGTCAGCGCCAGCCGCGAGCAGCGCTCTGACCGCATCCGCGTGTCCGTAGAGCGACGCCAAGCCGAGCGCCGTCATGCGCGAACTGCTCACGACATCGACGCCAGCGCCTTGACTGAGCGCCGTGCGCATCGCATCGACGCGGCCAGCGGCGGCGGCATCCCAGAGCGCCACGGCGGCCGGATCGGGGGGCGGCGTGTGCGCTTCGTCAACGTCGGACGTGGAGGTTGGCGCGGTTGGCAGTTGCGCCATCGCAGGCGCGGCGAACAACAGAATTCCAAATAACAGAACGTTCAATCGCATGCGAGACACCACTTGCGTGAGTATAGCGAGGATCGCGTTGCATTCACGCGTGAGGCTATGTGAAAATCCGTGCTCACGTATCGGTTATCGGTCGGACGCTAGAAACCAGCGTAGCGACAACGCGGACAGTCCATATATATGCGCTTCTTTCGAATGATCGCGTGTGTGGCCGTCGCCGCGCTGGGTGTCGGTTGCCAATGGCTCGACGATCGCCCGGCGCCTGTGCGATCGGCCTCGTTTACTGCTGGTGGTCAATCAGTGTCGGAAGTTTTCTCACCCGAGCGGAGTAGTTTCGGCGCGGCGACGCGTGATTATTTCTGGGTCAAGGGTACGCCGCACCAGCCGATCGAGTTCCCGCACAACATCCACATCGAGAAAGGTCTGGCGTGTACCGAAGCGTGCCATGAGTCGGTGACGCGCGGGCCGCAGGCCGGTCTTCCCAATGTGAATACCTGTCTCACCTGCCACGCGGTCATCGCCACCGACAAACCGCGGATTCAGGAGATCACCCAGATGCAAGAGAAGGGGCTCGATCTCGCCTGGCAGCGCGTCTACAAGTTCACGGACATGGCTCACGTGCGGTTCAATCACGAGCCGCACATCCGCAATAACGTCGAGTGTTCCACCTGTCACGGCGACATCGCCCACCAGACCGTGGCGCAACGGAACGTCGACCTCAACATGGGATTCTGCGTGACCTGTCATCGAGAGAAAAACGTCTCGAACGACTGCCTCACGTGTCACTACTGATGGATCGCCGTTCTTTCATTAAGCTCACGGCCATTACCGGAACGTCCGCGGCGCTTGCGAGTTGCGGGAGTCCCGAGAACACGGTCATTCGCTTTGTTCCCGATGACGAGATGGCGCCGGGGCTCGCGGAGTGGAAGCCGAGCGTCTGCCCGCTCTGCAACAGCGGATGCGGTCTGAATGTTCGCGTCATGCAGGCGGATGTCGAGACGACGCGCGACGGGACACGCGGCGTGGTACAGCGCGCCGTCGCCAAGAAGCTCGAAGGACTGCCCACGCATCCGGTCAACCAGGGCGGACTGTGCGCGCGCGGGCAGGCGGCGATCCAGTTGACGTATCACCCCGATCGTCTCGCGCAACCGCTCAAGCGCAGTGGTCAGCGCGGCGAAGGGAAATTCGAGCCGATGACGTGGGAGGCGGCGGTCGCTGAACTCGTCGGCAAGCTCGACGCGTTGGCGGCGGCGGGCAATCAGAAAGGGCTCACCATCATCGGCGACGGACGCCGGAGTCAGCGCGCCAGCCTGTTCGATCAGTTCGTGGCGAAGTTTGGCGGCACGCTGTCTGTCCGGCACGAGGTCTTCGGCGACGCGGTGTTGCGGCGTGCGAACGGCATGAGTTTCGGCGTCGAGCAGTTGCCGACCTACGACTTGAAGCACACGCGGTCCGCGATCAACTTCGGCGGCGACATCCTCGGCACCTGGAACTCTCCGGTCGCGCACGCGAATGCGTACGGTGCGATGCGTCGCGGCCGGCCTGGCGTGCGCGGCGCGTACTTCCACGTCGAGTCGCGAGTGACGACGAGCGGCGCAGGCGCGGACGAATGGGTCGGCATCACGCCAGGCACCGAAGGGGTGCTGGCGCTGGCGATTGCGCACGTCATGCTCGAGGAGAAGCTCCTGCCCGCGGTGAGCGGCCGCGCGACGGCACTCATCGATGGATGGGCAAGCGGCCTTGCGGACTACGAGCCGGCCAGAGCCGAGAAGATCACCGGTGTCGGCGCCGCGCGGATTGCACACATCGCGCGCCAACTCGCCGAGCAGAGCCCGAGCGTGGCGCTCGTCGGTGGACCGGCGCTCGCGTACAGTAACGGCCTCTTCACGGCGCTGGCGGTCAACGCGCTCAATCAATTATTCGGCACGGTGCAAAAGCCAGGCGGGATCGCGTTCACGCCTCAAGGCGTGACGGCAGATTCGCGGCCGTCGCGGTCGACGCTGGCGGCGTTTGCGTCCGCTGTGGCTGGCGGTACACAGCCGGCTGGCGTTCTGCTGCTCGACGGCGGGAATCCGGTGTTTGCCTCGTCGAAAGCCTGGCGCGTGCGCGAGGCGATCGAGAAATTCCCGTACATCGTGAGCTTCGGCAGCTTCATCGACGAGACCAGCGCGCTCGCGGATCTGATTCTTCCGGATCACTCGTTCCTTGAGTCGTGGGTCGATGCGCTGCCGGAATCGGGGTCGCTCGTGCCGGTGGTGAGCGTTGCCGGTCCGGTGATGAAGCCGCTCTTCGACACGCGCGCCAGCGAAGATGTGTTGCTCGACGTGGCGCGCACGCTCGCGAAGCCGGTCGACTTCCCGTGGCGCACTTTCGACGAGATGCTCAAGGCGACGATCGATCTCCACGGTGAAGATGCCTGGAGTACCGCGCAAAGTCATGGCGGCTGGTGGCCCGAGACATCACAGGGAGAGGCCGCATCAGGTCAGCCGCCGACCGCGCGTGGCGCTGCATCGGTGACGCCGCCGTCACCAAGCGCCGGTGACGCAGGACGATTTATCGATCCGGTGTTGGCTGGTGATGCCGACGTCTACCCGTATCAGTTGCTGCCGTATCCCTCGTTGCAGTTTCTCGATGGGTCGCTCGCGCACCTGCCGTGGCTGCAAGAGTTGCCGGACCCGATCACGTCGGCGATGTGGAGCAGTTGGGTCGAGATCAATCCGACGACCGCGGAATCGCTTGGCGTCAGCCTCGGCGATGTCGTCGAGGTCGCGTCTTCGCTCGGCGCGGTGCGCGCGCCCGTGTTCGTGAATCCAGGTCTCTCGCCCACGGTGATTGCGATGCCGGTCGGGCAAGGGCACACGAACTACACGCGCTATGCGAGCGGACGCGGGCAGAATCCGATTGAGATTCTTGCGCCGGCGACGGTTGCTGGCACCGACGCCTTTGCGTGGGCCGCGACCCGCGTCAAGGTGACGCGCGTCAGCGATCCCGACGGCTCGCTGATTTTGTTCTCGGCGCGCGGGGAACTGCGCGAGCGGCCGTATGAAGGAGTGACGCGGTAATGGCCTATCGATGGGGGATGGCGGTCGATCTCGATCGCTGTACAGGATGCCAGGCGTGCGTAACCGCCTGCCGCTCCGAAAATAACATTCCAACCGCTGGAGAGCAGCAGGCCTCGCGCGGCCGCGCGATTCACTGGATCCGCGTCGAGCGCTATTTCGAGGGCGAGTTTCCGAACGTGCGCGTCAAGTACCGGCCGGTGCTCTGTCAGCAGTGCGATGCGGCGCCGTGCGAGCCGGTCTGCCCGACGTACGCGAGCAGCCACAACGAGGACGGCCTCAACGCGCAGATCTACAACCGCTGCATCGGCACGCGCTACTGCGCCAACGCGTGCCCGTACAACACCCGGTTCTTCGATTTCTTCAATCCGTCCTGGGAAAAGCCGCTGCACTTGCAGCTCAATCCGGATGTGTCGGTGCGCGAAGTCGGCGTGATGGAGAAGTGCACGTTTTGCGTGCAGCGCATCAATGCCGCGAAGGTGACCGCGCGCGGCGAAGACCGGACGGTGAAGGACGGCGAAATTCAACCGGCGTGCGCGCAGTCGTGCCCCTCGAAGGCGATTGTGTTTGGCGATTTGAACGATCCAGACAGCGAAGTGTCGCGCCTGGCCGAGTCGCCGCGAGGCCACAAGCTGCTTGACGATCTCGGGACGCGCCCGAAGATCACGTACCTCGAGGGGCGATAACGACATGAGCGCTACTGAAGATCGCCTCACAAACGATCTCCTCCGCCCACTGTTCAACACGTCGTGGCGGTTCTACGTCCTGGTTGCCGTGCTGTCGAGCATCGTCCTCGCCGGCCTTGGCGCGTTTGCGTTCCAGATGTGGCGAGGCTTCGGCCTCACCGGCCTTGGATGGCCGATCTACTGGGGCTTTTTCATCACCGACTTCGTGTTCTGGATCGGCATCAGCCACGCGGGGACGCTCATTTCGGCCATTCTGCGGCTGGTCGATGCGGGCTGGCGCAAGCCGGTCACGCGCTGCGCTGAAGGGATCACCGCCTTTGCGTTGATGATTGGCGGACTCTTCCCGATCATTCACTTGGGCAAGCCGTGGCTCTTCTTCTGGCTCGTGCCGTACCCGAACAATCGGCTCATCTGGCCGAACTTCCGTTCGCCGCTGGTGTGGGACTTCTTCGCCATCTCGACGTACCTGACCGGCAGCTTGCTGTTCCTCTTCCTGCCGATGATTCCGGACTTCGCGCTGGTGCGCGATCGCGCCACGGGGCTGCGCAGCAAAATCTACGGCGTGCTCGCGCTCGGCTGGCGCGGCACGACGCGGCAGTGGCACAACCTCGAGACGGCGATGTCGATCATGGCGGTCGCCATCATCCCGGTCGCGGTCTCGGTGCATACCATCGTGTCGTTCGACTTCTCGATGGCGCCGGTGCCGATGTGGCACTCGACGATCTTCGGTCCGTACTTCGTGGCCGGCGCAATCTTCAGCGGCATCGCGGGGCTCATCATCGCGATGGCGGCGCTGCGTCACTTCCTGCACATCGAGGAGTACCTGACGCCGAAGCACTTCGACAACCTCGGCCGGCTCCTGTTGTTGATGGCGCTGCTCTGGGGATACTTCACGTTCAACGAGCGCCTCACCGTGTGGTACGGCAACCATGAAGCCGAAGTGAACACCTTCATGGTGACGCAGTCGGGCACCTTCTCGCCGCTCTTCTGGACGATGGTGGTGGTGAACTTCGTGTTGCCGGTCATTATCCTGGGCATCAAGCGCTTCCGCACGATCACGGGCTGTGTGATTGCTTCCTTCGGCGTCTGCATCGGCATGTGGCTCGAACGGTTCCTCATCGTCGTGCCGTCGCTCGGCCACAAGTATTTTCCGTATAGCTGGAGCTTCTACCGGCCGCGGCCGACGGAGATTGTGATTACCGCCGCGACATTTGCGGGGATGGTGCTGCTCTACGCGCTCTTTTCGAAGTTCGTGCCGATTATCTCGATCTGGGAACTCAAGCAGGGCGCCCATCAGCCGCACCAGCCTGACCCGATCGAGGATGTCGAAATCGCGGAAGCAGAACTGCACAGGACACACGCATGAATGGGGTCTACGCGCTTTACTCCGACGGATCGTCCGCGCAGCGTGCGGTCAACGGGCTGCGTCGCGCCGGCATCGCCGACGATCAGATCGTCGTCATTTCGCCAGCGCCGATGGACGAATTCGAGTTCAGCCACATCGGATCGAAGAATCACATGTGGCTGATTGCCTGCCTGGGCGCGGTGGCGGGGTTTGCCTTCATCACCTTCCTGGCGGTCTTCACCTCGCAGTCGTGGCCGATGAATGTCGGTTCGATGGCAACCGTGGCGTGGTATCCGTATCTGATTCCGATTTTCGAGTTGACGCTGCTCGGAGCGATTCTGGCGACGGTCGTCACGCTCATCGTGTCGAGCGGGCTCGGCCGCCGGCGTCCCGCGCTCTACGATCCAGCCGTGAATCAGGGCAAGATTCTCGTCGGCCTTGAAAACCCGCCGCAGGACCGGATGCCCGACATCGAGCGCGCGCTCATCTTTGATTCGGCCTACCATCTGAAAACGGTGTGAGTTATGCGCATCGCGTCGTGTGCCATCGGTGGTCTGTTCGCGCTGCTGCTGGCGGGCGGCGCGGAGGCGCAATCCGTGAACGGGTCGACCGTCTTCACCGCCAACTGCGCCAGTTGCCATGACGGCGCGGCCACCTCTCGCGCTCCTGCTCCCGAACAACTGAAAGCGCGCACGCCTGAGTCGATCATCGATGCGCTGACTGGCGGCGCCATGCGCTACCAGGGGCTTTCGCTGAGCGGCGCCGAGCGCAGGGCCGTCGCGGAATTTCTGACCGGCCGGTCGGTCGGCGGAACGAAGAAGGTCGATCCAAACGTTGGCCGCTGCGTGAATCCCGCGGCGATGAAAGCGCTGTCGTCCGCGCCGCTCTGGAACGGATGGAGCGTCACGCCAGCGAACACCCACTTTCAGACGGTGAAAGGCGCGGGCTTCAGCGTGGACGATCTGCCGAAGCTGACGCTCAAGTGGGCGTTTGCGTTTCCGGAAGCCACATCCGCATGGGCGCAGCCGACGGTGGCTGGCGGCCGTCTCTTCGTGGGCGGACAGAACGGTGTCGTCTACGCGCTCGATCCGAAGAGCGGCTGCACGATCTGGAGTTACGAAACCAAGGGCGGTGTGCGCGGATCGGTGAACGTCGGCCCGCGCGGATCGGGGTACGCCGCGTACTTCAGCGATCAAAAAGGGTACGCCTACGCCGTGGATGCCGCGACCGGCAAGGAACTCTGGGCCACGCTGGTCGATCCGCATCCGTTGATTCGTCTCACCGGCTCGCCGGTACTCTTCGAGAACAAGCTGTTCGTGCCGACCTCCTCTTACGAGGAGGTGGGGAAGGGGCCAACGTACGACTGCTGCACGTTCCGTGGCGCGATCGTCGTCCTCGACGCGAAGACCGGCAAAGAGATCCGCCGCTCGTACATGATCGCCGACGCGCCAAAGAGCATGGGGAAGCGCGCTGATGGTGGCGAATCGATCGGTCCCTCAGGCGGCGCCGTCTGGTCGGCGCCGACGATCGATCCGAAGCGACGGGCGATCTACGTCGGCGTCGGCAATACCTACAGCGGCACGAGTCAGCCGCCGACCGATGGCATCGCGGCCTTCAGTCTCGACGATGGGCGGCTTTTGTGGGCGCAGCAACTGCACCCAGGCGATGTGTTCGGCTGCCGGAATGACGAGCCCAACTGCGGATCGGAACAAGGGCCCGACTACGATTTCGGCGCGTCGCCAGCGTTGGCGCGGACGCCGAAGGGTAAGGATGTGCTCATCGTGGGGCAGAAGTCAGGAATGGGCTACGCGCTCGATCCAGACCGCAAGGGCGCCGTGCTGTGGCAGTATCGCGCGGGCAAAGGCGGCGCGCTCGGCGGGATTGAGTGGGGCGTGGCCACGGACGATCGCAAGGCCTATTTCCCGGTCGCCGATGGGCGCGATCCTGGCGGTCTACACGCGGTCGATCTCGACACCGGTCAGCGCGTCTGGTTCGCGGAACCGCTCAAGGCGTCAGACCTGCTGTGCAAGGCCGGGCGTGGTTGCACCGCGTCGCAATCGGCGGCGATCACGGTGATTCCTGGCGCGGTCTTTTCGGGCTCGTTTGACGGCGGGATTCGCGCCTACTCGACAAAGGACGGCTCGATCCTCTGGCAGTTCGACACGAACAAAGAGTTCCTCACCGTCAACGGCGTCAGCGGCCATGGCGCGTCGCTGAACGGCCCGGCCGCGGTGGCGGTCGGTGGCATGCTCTACGTGAGCTCAGGCGACTACCGCGCAAGAACCGGCAACGTCCTGCTGGCCTTCGGCATCGAATAAATCATCTGGTCATCGATCATCTGGTGATGGCTGTCGGCGGCAAGGAACGCATTCCAGGCCGCCGATCCCGATGAGCAGTCATCGGGTCAATGACCAGACGACCAGATGGTCTATTTCGTCGGCGCGACGAAGCGCACTTCGAGATACGTCACCGGGCTCTGCACCTCTTTGTACCAGTGGGCGCTTCCGATCGGAATGATGAGGATGTCGCCTTTTTTCACCTGACGCGTTTCTCCCCCCTGGATGGTTGCGGCATTGGCGCCGCCCGCGGCTGGCCGCACGATGGTGCCGCCAGTGACGACCGTCGCTGAGCCTTCCATGATGTAGTGCAGCTCGGTGTTGCCGGGATGCGCGATGGCGCCAGCGGGTTTGCCGCGATGGACCACGTTGATGCGATATTGATCGGTGTTCGCGACGGCGGACGTCGCCATGTCCGGTGTCGCGGCGATGCTCTTCTGCAGGACCGCCATCAACGCGTCGGCGTCACGATAGGTGGCGGCCGATCCCGGCGCTGGTGCCGGCGGCGGGGGCGCCGCGGGAGCGGCGGGTGTGGCGGCGCCACGTCCAGCGGCGGGTCTGCTTGGCTGCTGCGCGTGCAAGGTTCCGCCGATGATGAGTGTGCCAACAGTCGCGCCAGCGATGATGTGCTTCAGCACGTGAATACTCCCTCTCTGCTCACGTCGGTGAGCGGCTTAATAATCGGAAAAATGTGAAACGTGCAGAGGTTATATCATTTGCGCGGATGCCTGTGGACGCCGCGATCACGGCGGCTGTGTTCATGTCCGGCGCGGCCGGGCTCATATTTCAGACCGTCTGGTTCTATCGGGCCGCGTTGGTCTTGGGCGCGAGCGTCTGGGCCGTCACGCTCGTGCTGGTCAGCTTCATGGCGGGACTGGCGCTCGGCAATCTGCTCGCCGGGCAGTTCGCCGCTCGTGTCCGCCGCCTGCTGATCGGGTACGCCGGGCTCGAAGTTTTCGTTGCCGTGAGCGGTCTTGCGGTGACGTTGCTCCTTCCGCGCTTCTCCGCGCTCGGTCCAACGGCGGCCGTCGTCGCCTCGCTCGCCATGCTCGCCGTGCCTGCCACCGCCATGGGCGTCACGCTGCCGTGTGTCGTTGCGTCGGTGGCTGACCCTGCGCGGGCGTTTGGCGGTGTGCTCGGACGACTCTATGGCGTCAACACGCTTGGCGCGGTGGTGGGTGTCCTCGTCGCCGAGTTCGTGCTGATTGGCCATTTCGGCGTGATGGGCAGTAGCGTGGCGGCGGCGCTGTGCAACGTCACGGCGGCCGCGCTCGCCTGGAGCGTCGCAGGCGGTAGGCGTCACGCGCGCGCGGCTGACGAGGCGCACGCCGTCATCCGCTCGTCGCGTCGCGTGCTGTTGTGGCTTGGGTGCGCGGCGTTGTCGGGCGTCACGATGCTTGCGCTCGAAGTGATCTGGTTCCGCTTGCTGACGCTGTATGTGCTCAGCACGTCGGACGCGGCAAGCGTGATGCTCGCGGCGGTGCTTACTGGCATCGGCGCCGGAGGACTCCTCGGCGGATGGCTGTCGCGGCACGGCGCAACAAGGCAGATCCCGCTCCTCTTTCTTCTCGCGGCAGCCGCGACGATGGGGACGTACCTCGCGTTTGATCCTCTGACCGCTGGCACACAGGTCGGCGACTGGCGCACGCTCGTCTGGTTTGCAAGCTGCCTGACGTTGCCCAACGCGCTTTTGTCTGGCGTGTTGTTCACGCTGCTTGGTGAGGCGTGTCACGACGAGGTGCCGCGCGCGGCGCAGGCGACCGCCTGGTTGACGCTCGCCAATACGATCGGCGCGATCGGTGGCGCCGCGGCTGGCGTGTTGGTGCTCTTGCCACGATTCGGTATGGAGACGAGCGTGCGCGGCCTCGCTGTCGTCTATGTGCTCGCAGGCGTGATGGCGGCGATGGCGCTCCGTCCGTTGCCGCGCTCGATGCGAGTGGTGTTGCCGTCGCTTGGATGTGTCGTCGTGGCGCTGACCGTTGCGTTTCCGTCAGGCTGGGCCACGAGCCGCTACTTCGCGCGTGCCGCGGCGCCGTACGCCGCGGACGGCTCGCGCATCATCGCCACGCGCCAAGGCGCGCTTGAAACCATCTTCCTGATGGAACAGCAGTGGATGGGGAAGCCGGTCTATCAGCGGCTGGTGACGAACGGATTTTCAATGACCGGGACGGCGCTGCCTGGGCTTCGCTACATGCGCTACTTCGCCTACTGGCCGATGTTCGTGCACGACGGACCGATTCAGAAGGCGTTGCTCCTCTGCTACGGCGCGGGCGTCACGGCTGGCGCGGTGCTGCAGATACCGTCGCTCCAGTCGCTCGATGTCGCTGAGTTGTCCGCGGACATGGTGGCGATGAGCGACGTCATCTACACGCCCGATCGGCATCCGCTTCGCGATCCACGGGTGCGCCTTCACATCGAAGATGGCCGTCGTTTCCTCACGACGACCCGCGAGCGGTTCGATCTGATTACCGGTGAACCGCCGCCGCCACGCACGCCCGGCGCGGCAAATATCTACACGCGCGAGTATTTTTCGCTGATGTACGACCGCTTGGCGGACGGAGGTATCGCCACCTCCTGGCGGCCGGTGGCGCGGCCGGAGCCGGGGACCGATGTCGACACTATCATCCGTGCGTTCTGCGAAGTGTTCGAGAACTGCACGCTGTGGAATGCCACGCCGTCGGACTTCATGCTGGCTGGTTCACGAGCGGCGACGACAATGGCCACGATGACGAGGCGCACGATGAGTGCGTTCTGGCAAGTTCCTGCGCTGCAAGCGTCGTTGCGCGAGGTGGGCTTCGAGCGGCCGGAGCAGATCGGCGCGACGTTCCTGGGTGATGCGGAGTATCTGCGAGCGCTCACCGCGAATACGCCTCCGCTCGTTGATGATTTTCCGC
>JAISPN010000020.1 GCA_031274845.1 Acidobacteriaceae bacterium | reverse complement strand
GGGCGTCTTTTTATGCATGTGATCCTCCATGCGTTCCAGCAGGTGACTGAGCACGTCGATCGCCTCCAACAGATACGGCCCTTTATTCAACATCACACATTCGGCGCGGGCCGACATGGCCGCGTCGGTGAGTTCGCCGCGGTTGGGCATCCCTTCCTTCACAAGCTGCTCAAGTACCTGCGTCGCCCAGATGACGGGCACCTGCGCGGCTTCGGCGATCCACAGAATCTCTTCTTGCATCTCCGCCAAGCGTGCGAAGCCAATCTCGATCGCCAGATCGCCGCGCGCGATCATGATGGCTACCGGCTGGCGCGCGGCGGCGCAGACGAGGATCTCGGGCAGATTCCGGACGGCCAGCGCCGTTTCGATTTTCAGCACCAGCCACAGGCTGTTCCAGTCATCGGGACGCAACTGTTGGAGCGCGTCCTGTAATAACAGCACGTCATCCGCGCTCTGGACGAAGGAGAACTCGACGCCGTTGGCATGCGCGGCGATGAAGGCCAGATCCTCGCGGTCTTTGCTGGTGAGCGCCGAAATCTCCAGATCGGAATCGGGAAAGTTCACCCCCTTTTCCGGTTTGAGCTTGACGCCTTCGTCGTTACAGCGCTCGACCACGGCGATGAGGGTGCCGTTATAGATTGCGCTAATCCGGGCGATGATCTTGCCATCGTCGATGATGATCCGCTGGTCCGTTCTTGCCTGGGCAACGGCTTCGGCCAGCGTGCACTCGAAGGTGAAGGCGACATCACTCGGCACCGGCCGATCAATCTCGCCGGGCGGGACCATGGCGAGCCGGTCGCCGGGGAAGACGCGCTTGACGCGATGGTTCGCCTTGACGTTCCCCGTGCGGATCTTGGGGCCCGCGAGGTCCATGAAGACCTGCATGTGATAGCCCGCATCGGCCTCCGCCGCGTGCACGTGCTCGAGCATGCGCATCCACGCGTCGGGTCCGTCGTGCGCGCAGTTGATCCGGATCGCTTCGACGCCGCGCGTAACCAGATTGCCCATGAACGACGGATCGGTGGCCGCTTCGGTCGGGCAGGTGACGAGCAGCGCGACCTGTCGCCCTGGCTTGGCGGGTCCGAATAACTCCCGCGTCCTTACTTCCAGACGCAGCGCGCCGGCGAAGTAGTCGTCGGCCGCGTGGCACGATCCGTGGTGTGTTCCGCACATGGCCGCGAGGGCCGAACGGACGGCGTTGAGTGTGGGGAAGACCCGGCTCTCCAGACGGCCGAGCGAGGAGAGTCCAAGCGCCATCAACTGCGGTTGCAACGATCGCAAGTCATGACGTCTGAGCGCGAGATAGGCGGCCAGATTCTCCACGCTGTCCTGGAGTTCCGGCCGTATCGTCCACCGTGCCCGCCAGTGCTCGATTTGTTGATGCGAATCGGACGTAACCTGTTCGATGAGTCGATCGATATCCGCGAGCAGGTCGACAGGGGCCAACATGGTGTCATCTCCGCCAAAGAGGGAAACGAAGAGAACGGTACGACTCGCGTGAGACGTTTGTGTAACGATGAGGGAAGGAGGCTCGACCTTGAATGATTTTGTCGGGACCGTATCGAGGAGGTTCCGGGAAGGATAATGACCACCGTGAATAGTTCTTCCCCCGGATGTCGCCCGTGCACTGCGCGGGGCGGAGGTCGTCTATCTGACGGTTGGCCTGCCGTATTCGACTCGCGTATGGGCGGAGGAATGGCCGGTGATCCTGCGTCATACCATCAAGGCCGCGATCGAGCAGGGCGCGCATCTGGTCTATCTCGACAACGTATATGCCTATGGCCGTGTCGACGGGGTGATGACCGAGCAAACGCCGGTTCACCCGTGCAGCAAGAAAGGGCACCTCCGCGCGGCGACACTACGCACGCTCGACGAGGCATCCGCGCGCGGTCTCGTCGTCACCATCGGCCGAAGCGCTGACTTCTACGGGCCTGGAGCATCGACCAGCGTGTTGAACACGCTGGCGCTCGACAAGATTGCCGCCGGTAAGCCCGGCACCTGGCTCTTTGACGCCGACCAGCCGCACTCACTGACCTATACGCCGGATATCGGTCACGCGCTCGCTATCCTCGGCACGGCGCCGGAGGCGCGTGGTCGTACCTGGCACCTTCCCACCGCGCCCGCACTGACTGGACGGCAGTACCTGGAGCTTGCCGCTGGCCCAGGCGCGCGTGTCAACGTCATGGGGTCCATGATGATGCGTATCGGCGCATTAGTGAATCGTGATGCCAGAGAGTTGCTTGAGATGGCTTACCAGTACACCGCGCCCTACCTGTTTGACTCCAGCGCCTTCGAGACAACGTTTGGTATCGCGGCCTCGCTCAAAGCTGCCCGGACAGCGTCCTAGGTTATTGACGCTACGCGGCAAGGGAGACTGAGCGTTATTGTTATCGGGTGAATTTCACGAGACGTTTCGCTAACAGCGCCCCTTGCCGTGTGCGACAAGCCGCACCGGCGGTACCTCAATGCAGATAGATGTGCGGCTGAGTGTCAATAAAAAACAATAAACAGCAAAAACAATACATAGCATCGATGGCTAAGTTTCGCTAAGATGAAGAAAGATCACATTGAGACCCGGAGGACACTATTGGCTAGGAAAGCTGCAAAGAGTGCATCTGTAGACAGCGTCGCGGGAATGGACGCGACGAACGAATCGAAAATCGAAGTGTTTGCGGAAGATCTTGGACGCCTGCTCGGGACCGCACGGAACAGGGCCGAAGGCTGGTTATCTCAGCGCGATGCCATCATCAAGGATCTTATTCAGCTGCGGGATGCGGCCACCGAGTACTTGTCGAAGCTCACAGGCGCCGATGAAAGCATCCGTCGCGTGCAGGTGCCGTCGGCGCCGGTAGGCAAGGTGCAACGCCGCCGGAAGCGTAACCTTTCCGAAGACGCACGGGCGCGTATCGCCGCGGCGCAGCGCAAGCGCTGGGCGAAGTTCCGTGCGGCCAAGAAAGACTAGTGGGTCGTTAAACGAGAGTGCTAAAGAAAAAGGCCGGCGTCATGCCGGCCTTTTTCTTTGGTGCCAGAGATGTGTGCGCCGGTTACCGGCCGATGCGGATACCGGCGATAAAGCGGTAGAAGTTCTTTTCCGCGTTGCCGTCGTAGAACACGCGGCGGTAATCGGCCTGACCGAGGATGCCGACAGCTGGAGCAATCGGAATCACGATGCCGAATCCTGGCTGCAGCATGAATTTGTTGTTGCCGCCGTTGATGGTGTTGTCGATGGCGTTACCAAGGCCGGTGCTGTAGCTGTCGTGGTGAATGCCGGCAATGAGCTGAAGATGGGAGGCAATGCCTTCCGTATGTGACGCCCAGCGCAAGCCGCCGCCATAGGAGGTCGCGGTAAGCGTGACGTCGTTGTTGTTGAGCACGTCTCTGAAGCTGCTGTCACGCGACCAGCTCCCTTCACCGACGACGCGAATCGCGTCGCTGACCGCGACGGCGACATCGATATTGAATCCGGCAGGATAGTTGGTGTTTCCGCCAGCGCCGGTGTGCATCAAATACTGATACCCGAAGTCGAAGTTCACCGGGGATTCCGCAAACGCGGGTGTGGCCAACGCCACGAGTGCAAGCGTCGCGCTTCCAAGCGCGAGCTGTCGAACAAACTGTTTCACGAAGCCTCCTACGATTGCGATGACGTCGAGCATATGAGCCCGCCGCGCAATCAGATGCATCAATTCTAGGTCAAGCCAGAAGGCCGGTACACCTTGAAACCTGAGTGTCGTCAAATGCGTCCACAGCCGCGCTAGAATTGACGACATGCCTTATCCGGAACGCTTCGTTGCGCCGATGCGCGCGGAACTCACCAGTCTTGGGATTGAGGAACTGCGCAGTGCCGCTGATGTTGACGCGGCGGTCAAAGAGACACGCGGGACGTTGCTCGTCGTCGTCAATTCCGTGTGCGGATGTGCCGCCGGCCGCGCGCGTCCTGGGCTTGCGTTGGCGCTACGAGCCGGTGCCCGTCCAGATCGGCTGACCAGTGTGTTTGCGGGCTTTGACGTCGAGGCCACCGATCGCGCGCGTCACTACTTCACGGGCATGCGTCCCTCGTCGCCATCGGTCGCGCTTCTGCGGGACGGCGCGCTCGTCTACATGCTCGAACGCCATCAGATCGAATCACGTGACGCCGATCACATTGCTCAGGAGCTGAGCGCGGCCTTCGAACGCTACTGCCAGCCGGAATCCGCGCAGGCGTAGCCGCGCTATCCGCCGCGCGTGTGCATTTCGAGGTGCGGGTTTTCCTTGAGCGCGCGGAGCGGCACGAACGCCCGGCGATCGCCCAGTGCAAGGCGAGCTTCGGCGCCGCGATCCTGACGAGTAGTCCAACGCTCGGTTAGAACCGTGCGTAACTCCTCAGCGGTCGCGCCACGGCGAAGGAGCCCGCGCAGATCCAGTCCGTGGGCGGCATAGAGGCAGAGATACCAGAGCCCGTCAGCGGTCAGCCGGCTGCGATCGCAACTGCGGCAGAACGGTTCGGTCGTCGATGAGATGATGCCGAACACCGTGCCGTCCGGAAGCCTGAAGCGATCGGCTGGCGCTGACGATGTGTCGACAAGGGGTTCGAGAGACCCGTAGTGCCGGGTGAGGCGCGCGAGCATCTCGGCGCGCGGGAGCACGCCTTCAGGCGACCAGTTCGTCGCGCCGCCGACATCCATGTATTCGATGAACCGCACTTCCGCATGGAGCGGCTTTGCGTATTCGATGAGATCGACGAGTTCATCGTCATTCACGCCGTTGATGACGACGGTGTCGATCTTGAGCGTGCCGAAGGCGCGAACCGTCGCGGCGATTCCTTGCTGGACACGCGCGAGTTCGTTGACGCGTGCGAGCGCCACGAAGCGATCGGGGCGCAGCGTATCGAGGCTGACAGTGACGCGCGTGATGCCCGCCGCCTTCAGCGCGTCGACCGCTTCGGCGAGGAGAATGCCGTTCGAGGTGATCGCCAGATCGCGCAAACCAGACTTCCGCGAGAGCATGCGCACGAGGGACGGAAGATCGCGGCGGAGGAGTGGCTCGCCACCGGTCAGCCTGAGGTGATCGACGCCGAGACTGATGAAGACGTCGACGAGCGTGCTGATCTCCTCAAAGTGCAGCACGTCCTCGCGCGGGAGCCACGTGTACTCCGCCTCGGGCATGCAGTACTGACAGCGAAGATTACAGCGGTCGGTCACTGACAGACGCAAATTCCGCAGTGGCCGGCCCAGACGATCGAGCATGGCATCATTATGGCTGACTCCCACAGGAGACGTCGTGAGCGATACCCGTTCATCCCGAAATCCGCTGGCCAATCTGCCGCGTCCGGTGTGGCTGCTTGGCTGGGTCAGCCTGGCGACCGATGCGGCCAGCGAGGCGATCTATCCGCTGCTGCCGTTCTTCCTGACGACAGTCCTTGGCGCGAGCCCGGTCTCGCTCGGCATCGTCGAAGGGGCCGCCGAGGCGGTGAACAGCGTGCTCAAGCTGTGGTCGGGACGCATGGCCGATCGCGCGCGGCGCAAGCGGCCGCTGGTGCTGGCGGGCTACACGATCTCGTCGCTCGTGCGTCCGTTCATCGCGCTCGCGCACTCGTGGACGCATGTGCTGGCGGTGCGCGTCACCGACCGCGTGGGCAAAGGCATCCGCAGCGCGCCGCGTGACGCGATCCTCGCGACCTGGGCAAGCGCCGACACACGCGGCCGCGTCTACGGCGTCCATCGTGCGATGGATCACACGGGTGCTGTCATTGGACCGATCCTCGCGGTCCTGTTCCTGTTGTGGTATCCGGGCCAGTACCGCACGCTCTTCGCGTTGACGATGATCCCGGGCGCGATTGCCGTGGCGCTCATCTTCTTCGTGCGCGAGAAGGATGCTGATCAGCCTGTCGATCATCCTCGCGCGCACGAGGACGTGACGTCTGACGGCGACGCGAAGGAGCGATTGCCGCGTCGATTGCAGGCCTTCTTCCTCGTGCTCACGCTCTTCACGCTCGGTAATTCCACCGATGCGTTTCTGCTCCTGAAGCTGACCGATGCGGCTGGCGCGGTCACGTATGTGCCGCTCATCTGGGCGGCGCTGCATGTCGTCAAGGCATCTTCGTCAGTCGTTGGCGGCGCCTGGTCGGATCGCATTGGCCGCCGCGCGGTGATTGCGCTTGGGTGGACGGTCTACGCGGCGGTGTACTTTGCATTTGCGGCTACCGATCGGCTCCTCCCGCTCATCGTCATTTTTCTGTGCTACGGCGTGTATTTCGGCCTCACGGAAGGCGTCGAGAAGGCGCTTGTGGCTGATCTTGCGCCGGTGTCGAGACGCGGCCATGCCTTCGGCGTGTACAACGCCGTCATCGGGATCGGCGCGTTGGCGGCGAGCGTCGTCTTTGGGCTCGTGTGGAATGCCTTCGGATCGGCGACCGCGTTCACGATGGGGGGCGTGCTGGCGCTTGTGGCGAGCGGGCTGCTCTTTGCCGCTGTGCCGCGTTGATATACTTTGGCTCCTCATGCCGCTGATTCTCGTGACCAACGACGATGGGTATCGCTCGGAAGGCATTACGGCGCTCGCAGAGGCGCTGCGGCCGCTTGGTGATGTGGCGATTGTGGCGCCGATGGACGAAGCGAGCGCGATCGGGCACGCGTTGACGCTGCGCCGGCCGTTGCGTCTCGAATCGATTCGCGACGGCGTGTATGCCGTTGACGGCACGCCGACCGATTGCGTCAACATGGCGATCACGCAGGTGTTCGATCGCCGGCCGGACATGGTGGTGTCGGGCATCAACAAGGGCTGGAATCTGGGAGACGATGTCACCTATTCCGGCACCGTGGCTGGCGCGCTTGAAGGGGCGCTGCTCGGTGTGCCCGGCCTTGCGGTGTCGCTGCAGTTTGACCAGCGCGGCGCCTACGATTTTTCGCACGCGGCGGAACTCGCCGCGTCGCTTGTGAACAGCATGTTCAGGAATCCGCTGCCGCCGTGGACGTTCCTGAACCTCAATCTGCCGGCCGGACCGCCGAAAGGGTTGCGCACGACGGTGCAGGCGAAGCGGAATCACATCACACAGATTACGAAGCGCTACGATCCGAAAGATCGTCCGTACTACTGGATTGAAGAAGGGCAGGACGAGTGGGAGCCGCACGACCGATCGGACTATCAGGCGGTGCGCGATGGCTACGCGTCAGTCACCCCGTTGCACCCGGATCTCACCGCCCATCGGGCGCTCGCCTACGTCGAAGAGTTGTGTCAGGAGCGGGAGACTGAAGTAAGATAAGACGCGTCGGGGCGTGGCTCAGCCTGGTAGAGCACTCGGTTCGGGACCGAGGGGTCGGAGGTTCGAATCCTCTCGCCCCGACCATCAATGACTTTGAAAAGCCCACTTTCGTGGGCTTTTTTGCTGTACGGCGATTCCGCACGGCATCCGCCAGCGTCTCGCCAGGACGATCCGCGTCAGAAGACGTAGCCGAGACTGAACGTCAGCGGGATCTTGATGCCGGGATTCTGAAAAAACAGATTGCCGTTCGAGTAGTGCGCGATGTTTAGCTCGGCGACCAGATGACGCGTGTTCGTCAGGTAGGCGCCGAGGCCGAGCATGTCCTGAAACGTAAAGTTCGTACCGGTGGCGTGGCCATCGATGAGGCTCTTGGAGATGAAGGTTGGGCCTGCCGCTGAGTACGAGAGATAGACATCCGCGGCACGTTGCCGCAGCAGCGTGAACCGCAGGAGCGGATAGCCCGAGATCGTGGCGAAGCGCTCGCCAGTCTCGTTGCCCGTCCAGAGGCCGGCGGACACGCCCAAATCGAAGGAGAACACTTTTTCCGAGTGGAAGGCCATGTGCTGATACCGCACGTTGCCGCCGCTCGACGCCGGAACCACGCCGCCCCAGAAGATCGGGACCTTGCCGGAGACGAAGTTGTTGACGCCGTAGCCGAGCGCGTTTGAGGTGTAGCCGACCTGAAGCGTGTCCGCCGCGAAGAAATAGCCGTCGTTCGTCGTGCCGTTCTGGGCGATGCCTTGCAGGTTGTAGCGGAACCCGGTCGATGCAAATACCGTTTCCGGTTGCAGGTGCTGAGGATGGCCGCTGGCGTAATTCACGCCCGCGAGCAGATCCCAGCGCTCGTTGAGGTGATATTCCACGCCGCCGCCAACCACGAACGACGCCACGTGCGCGTTGTCGATGATGGTGTCGTTGTCGATCGTGAAGCCTCTGCGCGTGGTCTCGTTGGCGCCGACCTCGGCGTAGAGCGAGGTTTTCCCTGCAAACGGCACCTGCGCCTTGAGCGTGACCTCGCCGATCGCGACCGAGACGCCTTGCGTCTGGCCCGTGCCGTTGACGTTGGTGTACCGGACGTATTGCACCGGCCGTCCGTAGGAGATCTGCCCGGCGAAGTACTTGTTGAACTTGAAGCCGAACAGGACGAGCCGCACCGCGCCGTGCGAGATGAGGACTTCGTCGCTACTGAAGCCAGCCCCGAGCTGTCTATCAGAAAACCGGTAGTCGATGGCGCCACCCTGAAAGGTGAAATAGGTTCGGCTGAGAATCCCGGTCAGTTCACTGCTGGTGTCGGCGGCTGCCGTCAGGTTGTCAGTCGGCTGCGCGAGTGCTGCGGACGTACACACGAAGAGCAGGAACACGAGACCAAGCGCCGACCGAAGCATTCACCCTCCACTAAGGAATCGCCGAGTGTACTACGCGCGCGGGGCAGGGTTCACGGGTGCGTGAATGGGTGAGCGCGTCAGCCGTTCGAGCGAATGTCTGTTCGGTCGGATGCTGGAGCGTGTTAAAATTCGCAAGCGATGCGTGCTTCAACGTCTTCCTCTCAGGTTGGTCCAACCAAGCCAGCGCCCGCCAAGAAGCCGACCAAGGGGCGCGTCAAGACACTGACGCGCGGTCAGGCGTGCGGGACGATCCATGGGCCGAACGGCGATGTCTTCTTCCACAAAGCGGATTTTCAGGGCAAGTTCTGGGATCTGAATGTTGGCGACATGGTTGTGTTCGATCTCCTGAACGATACGATCTCCGGCCCTCGGGCACAGAACGTCAAGCTGGCGCCCGCACGCAAGGCCCGCTGATCTAAAGCCCTTCAGCTCTCGCGCGTCCAGACATCAACGGCTGGCCGGCATCCATTTAGACGCGGTCGGTTTCATCGTCCGCGCTCGCCATCCGTCGCTTGAGCCCACCTTATGCCGTCCATCACGCTGAGCGTGCTCGATCAGTCGCCGGTGTCCGAAGGGATGTCTGGTGGCGATGCGCTCGGAAATTCCATCGATCTCGGACAGTTTGTCGATCGTCTCGGCTACACCCGGTACTGGGTGGCGGAGCACCATGGCACGCGCATGCTGGCGGGGACAAGTCCAGAGATCCTGATTGGGCCGATTGCCGCCGCGAGCCGGCGGATCCGCGTTGGCAGCGGTGGCGTGATGCTGCCGCACTACAGCCCCTTCAAGGTGGCCGAAAACTTCAGCGTCCTGAGCGCGCTCTATCCGGGGCGGATCGATCTTGCCGTGGGACGCGCGGCCGGGACGGACCCGGCGACGGCGTATGTCCTGCAACGCGACCGCCGGCACGCCGCGCCTGACGATTTCCCGGAGCAGCTTGTCGAGCTTCTCGCCTACGTGCGCGACGGGTTACCCCCCGCGCACCGTTTTGCGCGTCTGGCGCATCTGGCTGGCGATCCTGAGCGTCCGCAGCCGTGGCTGCTCGGTTCTTCGCCGCAAAGCGCCGTCTGGGCGTCGGAACTCGGGTTGCCGTATGCGTTCGCTGACTTCATCAATCCAAACGGCGCGGAGGCGGCGCGACGCTATCGCGCGACGTTCACGCCCTCAGCCGTGCAGCCGCACCCCTACGTGGTCGTGGCGGTCTGGGCGCTGGCGGCCGATTCGGGGGACGAGGCGGAGTATCTGGCGTCGAGCGCGCGCATGGCCTTCGCGCACTTCCTGCAAGGGCAGCCGATTCCAGTTCCGCCGCCCGATCGCGCGATGACGTTCTTACGCGAATCTCCCGAGCTGGCAGTCGAGGTCGCACGCCGCCGCCGCGCAATCGTGGGCGACGCCGTGTCCGTGCGCGCCGCGATCGCGCAGGTGATAGCCGAGTACCAGGCCGACGAGGCGATGGTCGTCACGATCACGTCAGACCATCAGGCGCGCCGCCGCTCGTACGAGCTGCTTGCGGGTTAGAAATTCAGGATGATCAGCAGGTCGATGCCGGCGCGTTCCACTCTTCGGAAGGGGGAGCTGACGGTCAGTGTGTTGGCATCCGAGAAGGTGGCGCGGATGCGGAACAGGCGCGACAGGAAGTACTCGAGCGTTGCCTCGTCGTAGTCCGCGTCGCCAAACTGACGGCTGAAGCGCGCCACGAGACCCGGCGCGATTTCGTTGCCGACGGTAATGCGCGTGCTCGTGCCGCCGAGGGCGCTGAATGGTTCGATTTCTAACTGGTCCAGCCCGAGCGTCCGTTCGAGCGCGCCCAGAATCGGCGCGGTGAAAAATCCCGCGGCGAGCGTTCCGGCGCGGACCGCCAACTGTTGCTGTTGCAGCGACGACAATCCGCTGCTTGACGTGTTGAACACGATGAGCGAGAGGATGTCCGACGGTTCGAGCGGCGGCGTGCTCGTCAGGCGCAGTTCCGGCTCCTTCAGCGATCCGGTAATCGTCACGCGTGTGTCGACGCCGGAGATCTCGCGGCTCACGGTGATGAAGACGTTGGGGGTGATGTCGCCGAGGAAGGTGACCGAACTCGACGGATCGAGATCGAACCGGCGTCCCTGAAAGGCATACGTGCCGGTCAGCGAGTCGAGCGATCCGGTGACGTAGAGCGGCTCGTGTGGATCTTTGTAGAGATACAGATCGCCGAGCGCTCGCAGGTTGATGGCGCCGAGACCGATCGGCGTGTCCGGCGCCACCTGCAGGTTGTCGCCGATGATGCGCAGCGTGTTGGGCACGCGCAGTTCGAGGTCGAGCCCCAGCAGATCCCACGGGTTGAGCGCGGCCACGGCATCGAGATTCGTGTTCGTGGCAACGGTGGTGTACGGCTGAAAGAGCGCGCGATCGAGGATGGTGTCGGCCTGGAGCTGTCCGCTGCTGACGGAGATCCGGCCCGCGAGGCGCGGCGCTTCGAGTTGCCCCTGAAGCGAGAGCTCCGCATCGATGTCGATCCGGCCGTATTCGTTGTGGAGGACTTCAAACGAGCGCGCGCGGATGTCGATCGCCAGATCGCTGACGCGCAATTCCTGTGTGGCGAGGCTCCCCTTGACTTCGAGCGGGTGGCCGTCGATGTCTTCGAGCCGGAACGCGTCGACGTTGATGCTGTCCGTCGTCAGGCTGAGCGCCAGGCGGCCGTTCTTGTAGCGCGAGCCAGACGCGGCGAGGCGGAAGGCGGCGTTCTCAATATCGAGCCGGCCATCGAAGCGCGGATCGGTCCTCGTTCCAACGACCCGCGTTTCAATCTGAATCCGTCCGGAAACATCCGTCACCGCGTCGGTCAGCCCTTCGAGGAGCGCGAGATCGATGGGCGTCGATCGGATGGTGAGATCGACGGGCCGTTCAGATTCTGACGCCGAGTCGAGCACGGCGCCGAGCGGCACAGTCCCGGCCGCCGTGAGCCAGACGCCCGGGGACTGATCGAGGCGGATATCGAGATCGAACGTGCGATCCGTGAAGTTCACGCGGCCGCCGACCGAGTCGAACGCCGTGCGCCAAACGCGGCCGTTGTCGATGCGCACGGTGCCGCCGATATTGGGAGCGTCGCGTGTGCCGGTGACGGTCATGTCGAGCGACAACGCGCCGCCAAATTGTCCCGGCGCGCCGTCTGTGGAGAACAGCGCGTCGAGCGACACGTTGGTGGCGATGACATGGAGCAGACCATCGCCAGCGAACCGCCAGCTTCCGTCAACGGAGACGTGCTGCTGACCGGTAACGGCATCGACGAACTCGAATTGCGAGAGCGCGACCCCGCGCTCGTCCCAGGAGAGGCGGCGCGCGCCTGTGGCGGCAAGCGTCCACGACGCCTGGTCGAGCGTCATCGACAGCGCATGGATGTTGGCGGTGCGCTGTTCGATGTCGGCATCGAGGCGTCCAGTCACCGTGCCGCTCGGACCGTTGGGTTGTGTGAGCGTGAGATCGAACGAGGTCTCTCCAGCATCAAACGCGACGGTGCCTGTCACGTCGCTCAACGGTTGGTCCACGGCGTCGATGAGCGTGACGTCGCCAGAAATTTTTGCGACCGCCTTGTCTGGTGTCTCCATCGGCACCGTCGCGTCGTAATCCGCCGTGGCTGTCAGCACCCGGACGCTGCCTTCGTCGAGATTCGACAACGTGCCGCTTCCGGTGACGTGCAGTTCGGAGAGGGAGCCGGTCAACGTGCCCGCGGTGACGAGCTGTCCGCTGATTGCGCGTCCCATCAGCGTTTCGAGCGCGGGGAGATCGCTTCGCCTGATGTCGTAAGTAAGCTGCACCTGCTGGCTGTCGTCGAGCGTGAGCGTGCCGTGGGCAGAAGCATCGATGGCGGGGCCGCGCGCGTCGAACCGATCGATGGCGAGCGTGCCGTTCTTCAGCGATGCCGTGAGCGATCCTTGGTCGATGTCGATGCCGCGTGCGCCTGAACCCGCGGCGAGTTCCAGCGTCGCGTCGATGGCGTAGTCATTGGTGTCCGGGCTGTGCGTCATCAGATCGCGGATCGAGACCTGCCCATGGCCGTGACCGTACATCAGCGCGGTGTAACGCTCGTCTTCCATCGGGACGGCGGGATCGAGGTGCGTGATGGCGCCGTCGTATGTGCTGGTGAGGGAGCCGTCGCTGATGTCGATGCTGACGTCCGCGTCTGACAGCTCGCCGCCAAAGAGGTGCGCGTCACGAATGTGGCCGCCGCCGCTCAAGGCCATCGTCTCTGGCTCGGAGCCACTGCCGTCGACATGAAAGTGGCCTTCGATGACGCCGTCGTATCGCGGGTCTTGCATCCAGTCGATGTTCAGTCCTCGGCCGAAGGCGTTGAGGTCGATGTTCGAGATCTCGCCTTCTCCCGAGTAGGTGAGCGGGGACGCGGAGGTATCGATCGCGCCGGTCGCGCCGTCGCCGATGGTGGCGCCAAGGAAGGTGGAAGGCGAGAAGCGCGCGGTGCTGGCGAGGAACGGCTCCTCGAAACGTCCGCGCGCGTCGAAGGCAAACGACAGCGTGCTCTCGACGCGGGGAACCGGCACGGTTGACGGGACGCGGCGCAGGTCGACGTGATCAGCGGTGCCAGCGAAGTGGAAATCGTACGGCGCATCGAGGCCGATGGTGCTGGCGCCGAGACGGACACTGGCGCCGTATGCCGTGGTGGTGGCCGCGCGGATGAGCACCTCGGTTGCGGTCAGGCGTCCATCGGCGATGAGATCGCGCGCGTCGTACTGCATGAAGCTGACGCGCGGTCCGTTGAACTGATACGTGCCCTGGGGGAAGCGCGCGCCCGGTGGCAGCGCGAGATCGAATTGGACGCGGCCGGAGATGTTGGACGGCTGATCCGGACGGCTGATCCACGGCGCCAGATTGAATTGCGCCACTTGAAGCGCGCCCGCGAAGCGCCATCCGGGAATCGTCGTGTCGAGTGTCACCTCGCCGCGCGCATTGCCGCCATTCGACGTGAGATCGATGTTTGTCCGTAGTGCCGAGAGCGGTCCGTCGAGTGAGGCGTCAAACTCTGAGGCGATGGTGATGCGCGACAGCGCCGGAAGAATCTGCGCCCACTCCTGAAAGTCGAACGGGTGGGCGTGCGCGTGTAATTGCACGCGTGACGGCGTGACCGTGGGATCGAACATACCGTCGACATCGAGCGCGCCCTTCGGCGTCTCGACGTGGAGCGTCTTGAATTGCCAGACGTCGGCGCTATTGCCGATCGTGCCGGTCAGATGGGTGACGCTGAACGACGGCTCGGCGCCGCGCCACGAGACATCCGCCACCGCCGCGTGCCATCCGGCCGGTCCGTTGTCGAACGCCATGTCGAGGTGGAGATCGTCGAAGGCAGACGGGAGCTGAAGTGCGCCAAGTTCCAACGGGTCGCGCAGCTCGACGCGTCCGCCAGTGACGAGGATCGACAACAGCCTGAGCGGACGCACCGGTCCCGGTGGTTGCTGCGGCTGCGTGTCCGGGCGGACGAGCGTGGTGAGATTCCATGCCCCGTCCGCATTTTTCGCCGCGACGATGTGAGGATGGACGAGGGCGATGCGTGTGATGGACGTGCCGTGCTGGAACAGCTCGCGGATGGTGTAGTCGACAGCGATGTCGTCGATCTGGACGATCGGTTGGCCGTCCTGAAGAAGCGTGACGCCAGACAGGTGGACGTCGTGGAAGAGCGAGCCGTCGAGGTGATCGATCTGTAGCGTGGCCGTCAGAGAGCGGTTGGCCTGAGCGACGATGAACTGGCGGAGATGGTCCTTGGCCCACGCCGTCTGAATGACGAGCAGGAGCAGCAGCGCCAGTCCGAGCACGAACGCGGCGAGGAAGATGATCCCGCGCGTGATGCTCGCCAGCAGTCGCCCCAGACGTGTCATTGTGCTCACCTGATGGTAGGCGGGACGCCGCTGGTCCGGCAACCTCGTCGGCTATAATCTCGGCACTTCCTCAATGCAGCTTGGGCGGCGATATCTCGTCACGGGTCATGTGCAAGGCGTCGGGTTCCGGTGGTTTGTGGAAGCGGCCGCCTCTCGCGAGAATCTGCACGGCTGGGTGCGGAATCTGTCCGACGGGTCCGTCGAGTTGATTGCGGAAGGTGAGCGCGAGGCGCTGGAGCGATTCGAACGTGCGTTGTGGCACGGACCGAGCCGCGCTCGCGTCGAGCATGTCGATATCACCGATGTCGGACCGTCCGGCCACGGCGCCGGCTTCACGATCAGATAAGGCGACAAGCGAGTCATGGACGCACTGAAGAGCAAGATCCGTCACGTTCCCGATTTTCCGAAACCCGGCATTCTGTTCTACGACATCACGACGCTGCTCAAGGAGGCGACCGGCTTTCGTAGCGCGATCGATCACCTCGTCGCGCCGTTTGAAGCCGAGAGCATCGATCTCGTTGCCGGCATTGAGAGCCGCGGTTTCATCTTTGGCGCGGCGGTGGCGGCGCGGCTAGGCACCGGATTCGTGCCGATCCGCAAGCCGGGAAAACTGCCCGCGGCCACCGAGCGCGCGTCCTACGCGCTTGAATACGGCACCGACTCGATCGAGATCCACAAGGATGCCGTGCGGAAAGGGGAGCGCGTGCTGGTGGTCGACGATCTCCTCGCGACCGGCGGTACGGCCAGGGCGGCGGCCGAACTCATCACGACGCTTGGCGGCGTCGTCCACGCGTTCGCGTTCCTCATCGAGCTCGAATTCCTCAACGGTCGCGAGAAGCTGACCGGTCAGCGCATCCACAGCGTCTTGAAATACTGACGTGCATCAGCGCATCAGCCGATCGTGAGTGACGCGGTCAGTGACACGATGAGCGGCGCTCGTCGGATGACGTGGCGTGAAACGATCATGGTGGCGATCGTCTTCGTGTCGCTCGTCACGCTGCGCGCGTGGGGTGTCAGCACGCACTTTTGGCTCCTTGGGGATCAGATCCTCTTGTGGGGGATGGCGCTCAAGCCATTTTCGGAGCTGCCGCTCATCGGTTCCCCCACACACCTGCACGGGTACGAGATTGGTCCCGCGTTCTGGTGGATCCTCTGGGCGACTCGCGTCGTCATCGGCCCGTGGGTCAGTAACTTGCCGCACGCCGGCGGGATTGGGCAGGCGGTGTTGCGCTCGGCGGCGGATAGCGTCCTCTGCCTCGCCGTGTGGCGCCGGAGCGAATCGGTGGCCGGCGCGCTGGCGGCAGTCATTCTGATTGCAACCTCCGCGTTCGATCTCATGTTTGCCTCGCAGATCTGGAATCCGCCGATGGCGGAGGCGCTGGTGACGGCCGCGTTGGCGCTAGTGCTGCTCGACTGGCATCGCCGTGGCATCGTGCGTCTGGCGGTGACGTGCGCCTTGGCGTGGGCGGCCATACACGCCCACATGAGCGCGATCTTCGTCACGGTGGCCATCTTTGGCGCCGCGCTCGTCGATCCACTGCGGCGTGGTGAGCGGTGGATGGCGCTACGTAACGGACTCGTGATCGCCTCTGTCGTTGGGGTTCTGCAACTGCCGTATCTGTTCTATCAGTGGCAGACCTCGTTCGCGCAGCCGGCGATGGCCGTTGTGTCTGACAGTCTTCTGGATGTGGTGACGCACAAGGGCGCGACGCAGTTTGCCGTGAGCGCGCGCGAGTATGTCGATGTCGTCTCCCGCGCGCAGGGGCGTCCGTGGCAGACGCCGTGGATGGTCTGGGTGCTGCTGGTGTCGAGCGCCATCGTGATCGTTCGGTACTGGCGCGACACGGCGCTCCTGATGGTGCTCGTCGTGCCTGGCGTGGCGGTCATTCTTGGCTACGCGCTGCTTCAGGGCGATCTCGATTCTTACTACTACCTTCCGGTCCTTCCTGTGCCAGTGCTGACCGTCGTCTTCGCGGCGCTGGCGATCCCGTGGCGGCAACCACGGGCCGTTGTCGCCGTGGCGATGCTCGTGCTTGCGCTGGTGATGGTGCCATCGCGCGTCAGGCTGTCCGGGACGGCCCTCAGGTTTCCGCAGTATGGCGCGCTCGCCTCCGGTTCACGCACGGTTGCGCAGCGTCACATGGCGATGCGAGCGATCTGGGCGTCATTCGAACTGCCGCCGACGTGCCAACCCGAGTTCATGTATCAGATTCTCGGCGGGGTGCTCGATCAACAGTCACCGTGGGTTGCGGTGATTGCCGAGGACGGATCGGTGAGCTACCGCGACCTCGATCGGGAGTTGGTACACTAGCCTCTCACCATCCATGCGCCCGTAGCTCAGCGGATAGAGCACCCGCCTCCTAAGCGGGGGGCCGCCGGTTCAATTCCGGCCGGGCGCACCATTCATTTATGACGCCGATTTCACGGTGAGCAGTTGATGGGCGCGCTGAAAGGATACGCCGAGCGCGGCGCCGACATCGCGCACCGTGAAGCCTTGCTCCGCGAGCGCCTGTGCCGCCTTCTTCGCAAGTGTGACGGCGTCGCGGGACAGGGCGTCCGCCTGCGCGCGCGTCTTTCGCGCGTCCGCAACCAAGGAGGCGACCGCTGGGGTGAGGGCGGGGCGTACCTCGACGTCAATCGTGGCTTCGTCAGCGCCCGTCACGAAAGCAATCGCTTCGCGCTGATGTGCCGCCGCTTGGGAAAACCGTGCCACCTGAGACAGGGCAGCCGGGTGCTGGTCGCATTGGACAACCCACCAGCGTCCGTCCCGCCGCGCTGTTGCTGTGTACTTCATCGCCACCAGTCCTTTCCGAGCACG
>JAISPN010000294.1 GCA_031274845.1 Acidobacteriaceae bacterium | reverse complement strand
AGCGCCCGGATGGTGGCGCGTGCGGTGCTGAAGCCGGAGGATCTCAAGTAGGCCGCCTCAAGTAGGCCGCGCGCCTTCGCCTGGCCGCCAGCGGTTACTCGATGTGAATCGCGTCGAGTCGTTGCTTTGTCGATTCCCAAATCATCCGGATCGCTTCGCTGCCGTAGATGCTTGGCGGCTCGTTGGTGTTGACCGGGATGTCGTATTCCTTCTGGACGCGGCCAAAGAGCGCGTTGTCGATCGGCAGGAGCTCGGCTTTCCGTGAGGTCTGCTCTTCCCAGATGAACAGGATGTCGCGCAAACCGGCGCGCGCGCGTTCGTACTGCGTGAGCGCGTCGCGCTCGCGAGAGGAGTGCGCCGCGGGGGTAGCTTTGTCGAGCTCGCCGGCAAAGGCGGTGTAGAGCTCGCGGTAGCGGGGGAGATCTGGTTTCTGGTTCATCGCCGCCTCGAGTGTTTTCGCGGCATGGTCGACCGCGTCGAAGAGGTGCAACGATCCGCCGCAGGCGATCGTCGCGACGGCACACACGAGGGGCAGGAAGGCACGCACGATTCGGGTCATAACGCCTTGATACAATAGAAACAATTTTGGACGCAACCGCCGCCCCCATCATTTCCGAGATCGAACGCGAAGTCGCCCGCCGCCGCACGTTCGCCATCATCTCCCATCCCGACGCCGGAAAGACGACGCTCACCGAGAAGCTGCTGCTGTACGGCGGCGCCATCGAGCTGGCCGGCGCCGTGCGCGGACGCAAGGCGCGGCGTCATGCGACATCGGACTGGATGCAGCTCGAACAGGAACGCGGCATCTCGATGACCTCCGCCGCGCTTGAATTCGAGATCGAAGGGCGGCGGATGTCGCTCATCGACACGCCCGGTCACAAGGACTTCAGCGAAGACACGTACCGCGCGCTTGTGGCCGCCGACAGCGTCGTCATGGTGATCGACGCGGCGAAAGGCGTTGAAGATCAGACGCGAAAACTCTTCGAAGTGTCGCGCCGACACCGGATGCCGATTCTGACCTTCATCAACAAGTTCGACCATCCCGCGCGCGATCCGATGGAGCTGCTCGACGATCTCGAACACACGCTCGGCATCTCCGCCGCGCCGGTGAACTGGCCGGTCGGCAGCGCGGATACGTTTCGCGGCGTCTACGACATCCGCGGCAAGCAGTTGTTGCTCTACGAGCGCGAGGCGCAAGGGCAGTTCCGCGCGCCGGTGGATGCGGCCAACCTGCACGACCCCGACGCGATTGCCATGATTGGCGCCGATCAGCACGCGCGCTTCGTCGAATCGCTCGAAACGGTGCAGATGGCGGGGACGCCGTTCAATCCAGGCGAATACCGCGCCGGACGTCAAACGCCGGTCTTCTTCGGCAGCGCGCTGCACAACTTCGGCCTCGAACCGTTTCTGCGCGCGTTGCTCGATCTGGCGCCGCCGCCGCAATCGCGCGAGAGTGATGCCGGCATCGTCGAACCGACAGAGCCACGATTTTCTGGGTTCGTGTTCAAGATTCAGGCAAACATGGACCCGCGTCATCGCGATCGCGTCGCGTTCGTTCGCGTCTGCTCGGGACGGTTTACGAAAGACAGCGTGTTGTTCAACGCCCGCGTCGGCAAGCCGCTCCGCGCCTCGCGCGCGTATCGCTTCTTCGGCCGCGACAGAGAGACGATTGACGTCGCGTACGCCGGCGACATCATCGGCCTCGTCAACCCTGGACAGTTCGTGATTGGCGACACGGTTCACACCGGCGATCCGGTCCGCTTCTCCGGCGTGCCACGGTTTCCGGCCGAGCACTTCGCGCGGCTTCGTCTGCAGGACGCCAAGTACAAGCAGTTCGACGATGGGCTGAAGCAGCTTGAAGAAGAAGGGTTGATGCAGGTGTTCTTCATGACGAGCGGCCGCCGCGAACCGGTCGTCGGCGTCGTTGGCGCGTTGCAGTTCGACGTCATCGTCAGCCGGCTGAAAACCGAGTACGGCGCCGACGCGACCGTCGAGTCGATGACCTACACGGCCGCGCGCTGGTTGGCCGATCCAGACACCTCGACCTCGTCACTTGCCGGATCGCACACGCTGGTTGTCGATCGCCGCGAGCGTCCCGTGCTGCTGTTTCCCTCCGTCTGGGACTTGCAGTATTTCGAACGGCAGAACAGCCGTGTCGCGCTGCTCGAAGAATCGCCCGTTAACTAGGAGCCGACGTTCGTGATCACCTGGGCGACGCCGCCTGCCCCTGTGGGGGCGAGCCGCTGGGAATTCCCGCCGCCACACGAGTGGCCGGACGACGAGGATGTGGTGGCCGCGGGCGCGGACCTTGAGCCCTCCACGTTGATTGCCGCGTACCGGTGCGGCCTTTTCCCGATGGATCTCGAAGGCCCGCCGCGCGTGCGGGCGTGGTGGTCGCCCACGCCGCGCGGCATCCTGCCGCTCGATCGTCTGCGCATCACCCCGTCGCTTCGTCAAAGCGCCAAGCGTTTCGAGATCCGCATCGACACCTGCTTCCGCGACGTCATCCGCGCGTGCGGCGATCCGGCGCGCAAGGGACGCTGGATCACCGACGAGTACATCGAGGCGTTCAGCCGCCTGCACGAGATGGGGTGGGCCCACAGCGTTGAAGTCTTTGGCGCCGATGGTCAGCTCGCGGGCGGCCTGTACGGCGTGCGCATCAACGGCTTCTTTGCCGGCGAGTCGATGTTCCACCATCAGCGTGACGCTTCAAAGGTCGCGCTCGTGGCGCTGGTCGATCTGATGCGCGTCTCCGGCATGCCGCTGCTCGACGTCCAGTGGTGTACGGAGCACCTCGCGTCACTTGGGGCGATCGACATCGACCGCGACGAGTACCTGACGCGGCTGGCGCAGGCACTCGCGTGAGATCGCCGGGAACTTAGACGAACGGGTCTCGGACGTCGAGCGACTCGAATTTCCGAAAGTCACGATCGTTGGAGTACAGCGTGCGGACACCGTTCTGGAAGAGGATGGTTGCGACGTGCGCGTCAGGGACGAGGTTGCCTCGAGCAGAAATCTTCGCGGTGACGTGCGTGTAGAGATCGAGGAATCCGTCCTGTTCCGAGATGACTCTCACGTGCGGCAGGGCAAGCAGTGCGCCGATGTTACGCAGCGCCTCTTCCGGCGACAAGGGGACCGCGAAGATGCTCGAATGCGTGGCGATGCGGAGATAGGCCATCAAGGTCGGCCAGGTGAGACAGAGCACTTCTGGGCGCGTGGCACACGATTCGAGGAACGTGCGCGCCACGTCGTGCCGGTCACTTGATCGATCAGAGGCGTACAAGAGGATGTTGACGTCGAGCGAATAGCTCATGATCGGTCGGCATCAAGGGCGGCATACACGGCATCCTTGTCCGCCAGATCAACCCGCGCCTTCATCGGACGCGACGTCCAGCGAAAGGCCGGGCGGGTACGAGAGGACCGGCGCCGGGCGAGCGCGTCCGCCAGCAACTCAGACACGATGGCGCCCATCGACCTGCCTTCTTTCTCGTAGATCGCCTTTACTTCGAGCAGAATCGGATTCTCGATATCGATCGTGGTCCGCATGATGATTGATGATGACATGGTTCTCATCTGATGTCGATTGTGACGCTGCTTGATGTTCAGTGGGGCGCGGGTCATCTGGCGATCACGCCATCCGCACCCACTTCACGAGCGTGGCGAAGTTTGGCGGTTTGCCGAACATCAGCAAGCCGACCTTGAACACCTTTGCGGCGAACCACATGGCGGCGACCACGCCGGCCAGGGAACTGAGCATCGACAACGCGATCTGCCATGCCGGCGGTGGCGCGAGCGAGGTAATGCGGATCAGCATCACGAAGGTGTTGACCGGGGGAGTGAAGCTGAGGATGGTTGCGAGCATCGACGAAGGGGCGCGCACGATTGGCGCGACCAGGACCAACGGGGTGATGATGAGCAGCGTGACGGGCATCATCAGCGACTGCGCTTCGTTGATGTCGTTAACCGCCGCGCCAATCGTCGCCATTAGCGCGCCGAACGTCATGTATCCGAGCACGTAGAACACGACGAGATAGACGACGTGCATTGGCTGCACCAGGCCGAACATCGCGAGCGATGAGAGCACCGACCCGCCGAGCACGAGGTACACCGCCAGCGCCAGCGCGCTCACGGCAAGCTGGCCGAGAATCTTTCCCGCCATCAGTTCGAGCGGGGAGATGGCTGACAACAGCACTTCGACGACGCGGCTCGACTTCTCCTCAATCGTCGTCGTCATCAATCGCTGGCCACCCACCATCACGCCGATGAACATGAGTCCGACGAAGGCGAACGGCAGCATCGTGGCGAGCCCATTGTTGCTGGGCTGCTCGCCGGTGCTCGTCAACGTCACCGAGACCGGACGCCGCACGTTCATGATCGTCGTGAGCCGCGCGCGGTCGAGCCCCATCGCGGCGACGCGCGCCGAGACGAGCGCTTCGTGCATCCCGTCGTAGATGCCGTTTTCGACGCGCGGGTCGAGGCGCGGCGCCACGAGTCGGTCGTAGCCGCCGGGCGTCTCCTCGAACTGCACCG
>JAISPN010000287.1 GCA_031274845.1 Acidobacteriaceae bacterium | reverse complement strand
CGCGCCCGTCACTATGACGTTCATCCCTGCTTCAGAGGAACACCACCCATGAAAACTGTGCTCATTGCGCTGCTGGCCAGTAGTGTCAGCACGGCGCCGCTCGTTGCGCTAACGGCCGAGCAGACGCAGCGCATCGCCGACGCGGCAACCGTCGTCACCGAAATTCACAGCGCCCCGGACAAAGACATCCCGCAGGAGCTCTGGGCAAAGTCGGCCTGCGTCATGGTGATTCCCTCGATGAAGAAGGCGGCCTTTGTCTTTGGCGGCGAATATGGCCGAGGGCTCATGAGCTGCCGCCACGCCAACGAATGGACCGCGCCCATCTTCATGCGCGTCGACAAAGGCAGTTGGGGGCTGCAGATCGGCGCGCAGTCGATCGATCTCGTCCTGCTGGTGATGAACGCGAAGGGCATCGAGAAACTGCTCGGCAACAAGGTAACGCTGGGCGCCGAGATGTCGGTCGCCGCCGGCCCTGTCGGACGCGACGCGCGAGCCGCCACCGATGCGCAGATGACGGCCGAGATTCTCTCGTACTCGCGCGCGCAGGGGCTCTTTGCCGGGATCAATTTGTCTGGCGGCGTGGTGCGTCCGGATGAGGATGCCAACCGCGACTTGTACGGGACGGCGATCACGCCACGCGCGGTACTGCTCGACGCCACCGTCGTGGCGCCACGGCAGACACAACCGTTCCTCAACGCGCTCAGACCGTAGGCGTTGAACAGTGAAGGAGGCCAGCCCGAAGGCTGGCCCCGTGACGATGACTGGCTGATTTTACTGGCTGATTCTCACCCTGAAGAATCCGGAGTTGTCGTCGAGGTGGTCGTCGTTGACGCTCAGTTGCAAATTGCCTGAACCGCTGATGGTCATCTGCTGACCGTTGCGCACGGCAAAGGGCTGGCCGTTGCCGACACGCGCAATCAGCGCCCCGGCGGGAGCACCAGCAACTGGATAGCGGATGCCAGGCACCGTGGCCCGTGGACTTCCCTCAACGCCAGAATTCTGGTTGTTACCGAGATCGATCGTGCCACTGCCCGTGATGGTGAGGCGGATGGGAATTCGAATCGAAATTCCGGTATCCGTCCAGCGGTCTCTCGCCGACACCTGTATCGAAATCCCGTTCCCCGAGGGCGCCTGTGGTGGAGGCGGCGGCATGGTTTCCCGTCCCCCGCGTCCGCCACGTCCACCGCCCCCGCCCCGTTGCGCCGGTTCCGGATTCACGTAGATCTGCGCGACTTCGTTCGACGTGAAATTGCGCGGTCCTCTGTCGGTATCGACCGTCAGACGCAAGGGCGAATTCCCCGTGATGGTTCTCAACCGCCCTTCAATCACCTGACCGTTGCGCAACACCACGACCGGCGTGCCCGCATTGATGCTCCTCACCGCTTCGGCCGGGGGCGCGCCGCCGACGAACTCGACGGCCGACACCTCACCGGTGGGAAATGTTCGATTGCGACCGTTCACCTGCAACACGAACCCGCTCATGCTGAGGCTCACCAGCCGGCCGCTCGGGCGTTCTCCATTGCGAAGCACAAGCGTGGCCACGGCCTGCGCCCACGCCGGAAGGACCAACGCAAGGACGAACAATCCCACTCCAATTCCCGCACACGTTTTCTTCAACATAGTCACCTCTGGCTCGAGCATGGGTCAAAACGACGGTGGTGCCAGTGCTAGTGATATTCTGAGACTACATTACTTCATGGACGAACAGGTTCCATATCCAGAGTCCTTCCAGCCGACCTTGGCCGCAGAGCCCGCTGACACGGATCTTCTCCTTCACGAGACGTCTGAACCAGAGCTGCTGCTGACGACAGCGCCCACGGCGGCGCCGCCAACGGATCCGGTCATAAACCCGGTCATGGACCCGGCCATCAATCCGGCGCAGCCGGACGTTCACGCCCCCGCGGCCGCTCCCGCGCCACCCATCAGTATCTGGCGACGCTTCGGCGAGGAACTCGTGGCCGGTGTGCAGACGCTCTTCTCGGCCGCCGTCTACGCCACGCTCATCGTCACGTTCGGCTTCCAGATCGCACGCGTCGACGGTCTCAGCATGGAACCGACGCTTGAGGATCGCGATCGGTTGATCGTCAACAAGCTGGTGTACGAAATCGGCGAACCGCATCCCGGCGACATCGTGATGCTCTACTACCCGGTGAATCCGGAGAAGATGTTCGTCAAGCGAGTGATCGCCCAGGAGGGCGACACGGTGCGCATCGTCAACGGACGTGTCTACGTGAACGATATTCCGTTCGAGGACGATTACGTGGCCGAAGCGTTCCGCGGCAACGACGACTACGGCCCCAAGATTGTCGATCAGGGGTACTACTTCGTCATGGGCGACCATCGGAACAACAGCTCGGACAGCCGCAACTGGGGACTGGTGCCGAAAAAGTACATCGTCGGCAAGGTCAACGTCCGCTGGTGGCCCCTGCAAGACGCCCGGATCTTCTAAATCTTCCCCATCTGGTGATTGGGACTTGGCTGCCGAGCCATCGTCCACTCACCAGATGACCAGATCATTCAATCACCAGATTTTTTAACGCTGGCAGCGCCACATCGTCGCGAAGAATCGTGTCCGCGCGATCGGAGCCGGTGGAGACGATCGCCGCCGGGACACCGGTCAGCTCCTCGATCCGCGCGATGTAGCGGCGCGCGTTCTCCGGCAGATCGCTGAAGCGTCGCACGCCCTTGGTCGGCGCGCTCCACCCCGGCATCGTTTCGTACACCGGCTCACACCGCGACAACTGCGCGATGTCTGACGGGAACTCGGTGAGTGTGTTGCCGCCGCAGCGGTAGGCCGTGCAGATGTCGATCTGCTCCAGCCCGTCGAGCACATCGAGCTTCGTCAACGCCAGCGCATCGAGACCGTTGATGCGCACGCCGTACCGCGCGGCCACCGCGTCGTACCAGCCGCAGCGGCGCGGACGGCCGGTGACGGCACCGTACTCGTTGCCGCTGTCGCGCAGCCGGGTGCCCATGGGGCCGGTGAGTTCGGTCGGCAGCGGTCCCTCGCCCACGCGCGTCGTGTAGGCCTTCACCACGCCGAGGACGCCCTGAATCGCGCGCGGCCCGACGCCAAGGCCGGTGCAAACGCCGCCAATCGAGGCATTCGACGAGGTCACATAAGGATAGGTGCCATGGTCGATGTCGAGCAGCGTCCCTTGCGCCCCTTCAAAGAGAATCGACTGCCCCGCGCGCATCGCTTCGGCAAGCATCAACGAGACATCGCGTACCATCGGCTGCAGCCGGGCCCCGATTGCACGCAGATCATCGAGCACCTCGCGCCAATCCATCGTCGAATCGTGGACGAGGCGATTTCTGGCAAGCACGTTATCGCGGACGTTTTGTTCGAGCGTCTCGGGATCGGCAAGGTCGCCAACCCGGATTCCCCGGCGCGCGATCTTGTCTTCGTACGCCGGCCCGATGCCACGGGACGTCGTGCCAATCTTCCGCTCGCCGCGGCGCGCTTCCGACAGCAGGTCGAGGTCGCGGTGATACGGCAGGATGACGTGCGCCTTGTCGCTGACCACAAGTCGGCGCTCCGCGTCGATGCCGTGGCGGCCGAGTTCGTCAATCTCGGCAAAGAGCGCCACCGGATCGACGACGAGCCCGTTGCCGATCACACATACGATTCCTTGATGCAGGATGCCCGACGGGATGAGCCGCAGCACGAACTTGGCGCCGTCGACGTAGACCGTGTGACCGGCATTATGTCCGCCTTGATACCGCGCGACGAGATCGAACCGTGGAGTCAGGAGGTCGACGATTTTGCCCTTGCCTTCATCGCCCCATTGCGCGCCAAGCACTGCGAGATTCATAAGTGTGGTTTAGATTGTACCCTCTCGCCGAAGCGTCCCGCCACCGATCGCCCTTAATTCCATTGACAACACTGTGCGCAACCTCATAGATTTTTAATCATCGGGATCACATGCTCACCAGGCCTACACTCACGCAACGCATGATCACGGCGCTCAATGCCTCGCCTTCGAGGATTCCCGTGCTGCTTGGCGGATGCGGCACGGGCCGAAGCACGGCTCTCTATCAGCTTCGCGATCAGCTTGGACGCACGACGCAGTACATCGACGTCGATCGCGCGGCCACGACGCCCGAACGATTCCTGCACGCGGTCGTCACCGGCTCTCCGTTTGCCGCGGGAGAAACGCCCGCCAAAGGCGCACGGCCGGCCTTCGACGCGGCGCTGGTCTTCTTCTCTCACGCCCGTCTCGCCAGCACGGAGCCCGCGACATTTCTGCTTGACGAATTTCTCGAGTTGCGGACGTTTGAAAGTTTCCCCGGACTCCGCCGCGTGATCTACGACCTGCTCGACGAGCTGTCCATCAGCGACAACCGCTTCGTGCTCACCAGCCGCTACACCGCTCGCACCTTGCGTCTGCTCCGCGATCGGTCCGCGCGCTTCGAAGTCGTGCACATCCCGCTCTTGACCGCGGAAGACATTCGCGAACTGCTCGGCCTCCCCCCGAACCCGATCGCCGATGGGAGCGCGGCCGATGCCAGCTACACCGCCCGTGCCGTGCAAGCGCTCACCGATGGCCGGCCTGTGTACGTGCGCGCCATGGCCGAACAACTTGACGCGATGCGGGCGCACGGACCCGGCGGCGGCGACGTCATCAGCGCCATGGCCGCGCTATTCGCGCTCGACGGCGCACTGACGCGTCAGATTCGTTTCTCGTACGAGCTGCGCCTCCACCGGGCGCGCGGCTACGGCGCGCTCAAGGCCATTCTCGACATCCTTGCCGACCAGGAAGGGCTCACGCTCACCGAGATCTCGCAGCGTCTGCAGCGAACGCCCGGGTCGACCAAAGACTATTTGTCGTGGCTCGAAGATGTGGATCTCGTGAGTTCACGCCAGAAGCGCTACTCCTATACCGATCCGCTGATGCGCATGTGGGTACGCCTGCACTGCCGCGCCACGGCGGCCACCGACGAAGACGTGGCCCGCGAGGTGCAACTCTTCGCGATCAATCGCTTGCCGTCACAGGTCGAAACTCCGGCGCCTGCCGCTGGCGCCACGGCGGGAACGCCCGGCGTGGAAGACGACCGCAAGCCGTGGGACATCATCGAGCTCGACTGAGCGCCGCCAGCGCCAGACGCGCGGCATCCTGCTCTGCTTCCTTCTTGCTCGACCCGACCCCTTCCGCAATCGCCTCGCCCCCGACCATCACCTGCATCTGAAACGATTTGTGATGGTCCGGACCGACGGTCCCCACCAGCCGATACTCCGGCAACGGCAAGTTCGCCGACTGCAACTGCTCCTGCAACGCTGACTTGTAGTCCCGACCGGCAACCCCATCTTCCTTCACCTTCCCGAGCGCCGCCGTAAACTCCCGGACGATGAACGCGCGCGCCTGTTCGATCCCGCCATCGAGATAAATCGCGGCGATGAGCGCTTCGTAGCTATCGGCCAAGAGCGCCTGCTTGCGCCGGCCGCCGGTCTTCTCTTCGCCGCGTCCAAGCAACAGGTGCTCGCCAAGGCCAAGCTGCTCGGCCTGCCGCGCCAGCGTCGCGGCCGACACCAGATGCGCCTTGATCTTCGACTTCTGCCCTTCGCTCGACGAGGGAAACTCACGAAAGAGCAGATCGGCGACGACAAGTCCCAGCACCGCATCGCCCAGAAACTCCAGCGATTCGTTGTCGACCACGCCGCCGCTCAGATCCTCGTGCGCGCGCGAGGTGTGCGTCATCGCATGCTCAAGGAGTCCGCGATCGCGAAAGCGATAGTCGATGGCCCGCTCCAGACCGCCAAACTCGTCGCGTAACCGCACCACCTGCCCGGTCGCCAGCTCGATCTTGTGCGCATCGATGATGGCGCGCGCCTCATCGGCTTCCTCGGGGTGCACGGCAATCTTCACCGTCCCGAGTTCGTTCACGGTGAGCGGAAAGACCGAGTGCGTCACCGGCGACGACAGCACCGACCGGACGCCATTGGCGTCGAGCAACGCCCGCACGATGGTTGCTTCGACGTCGGAACGTGTTTCAAAGATGGTCACCAGATCGCCCATCAGACGTGACTCGCGGCGATGGTGTCCACCGCACGGGACGGACGAGAATCGGGAGCGGTGATCCGGATCAAAATCATGGTCATGTCGTCGTGTTGTGGCGCGTCGCCGACGAACGCGCCGATCTCGTGCAGCACACGCTCACGAAGTTCGTCGGACGGAAGATAGCCATGGTCTTCAATGAGACGCCCCAGACGCGCCTCGCCGAAGCAGTCATCAGCGGCATTCATCGCTTCGCTGATGCCGTCGGTGAAGAAGAGAAACAGATCGCCTTCGCACAAAGGCATCTGCTCTTCACGGAGGAGACGTTCGAAGGTTTCACCGTTGTCAATCTTCAGACCGAGGACGAGACCATCCGGCGTCAGCACGCGGAGCGGCGGCGCCGCCGAGCGATCCGCTGGCAAATAAATGAGCGGCGTGTGCCCGGCGCGCGCGTAGGTGAG
>JAISPN010000244.1 GCA_031274845.1 Acidobacteriaceae bacterium | reverse complement strand
GGAACGATGTGCGCCGCGCCTACTACGACGTCCTCGCCGCCGATGCGCAACTCGCCGTCTTCCGCGAACTGCGCGACCTGTCGGTCCGTGTCCGCGACACCGCAGAGACACGCTTTACTGCCGGTGACGTCCCTCGCCTGGAAGTCCTTCAGGCGGAGCTGGCGCTTGCCGCCTCAGACAATGACGCCACGACCACCGAAGGCACGCTGACCGCCGCACGCACGCGGCTCAATGCGCTGCTTGGACAACCGCTCGCCACCGTACAAACGCTGTCCACCGCGCTCGAGGCTGGCGCTCCGGTGTCGCTCGATGCGGCGCTCAATCTGGCCCGGACGAAAAACGCGGAGCTCGCCGTGCTCGATCTGCGCATGGACGAGCAGCGCGCCAGAATCACGCTCGCGCAGGCGATGCGCACACCAGATCTAACTCCCACCGCCACGCTGACACACGATGCGCAGCCAGATTTCTCGTTTGGATGGCGCGCGGGCCTCGGCATCACGGTGCCGCTCTTCACCACGCACACCGCGGGCGTCCTCGTCGAACAGACCACACTCGATCAGTTGGTGACCGCGCGTCAGGCCGCTGCCGCGCGCATCACCGGCGAGGTGACAGCCGCCGCGGCAATCGCCGAAGCAGAACGGCTGGCGTACGTCCGCTATCGCGACGTCATCCTGCCGCAGGCGCAACAGGTCGAGCAGGTCGCGCAAGACTCCTATCAACTCGGACAAACTGGTATCGCGGCGTTACTTCAGGCCCTGCAGGCCTCTCGAGATATCCGTCTTCGCACACTCGATGCGATGGCGCAACTCCAAATGGCGCTTGCCGATCTCGAGCAAGCGATCGGAGCTCCACTCCCATGACCCGTGCACGCGCTCTTCAAGGGGCTCTCTGTCTGTGTCTGCTCGCTGGCAGTGCCTGCCGCGAGCAAGCCTCAGACGACATCGAAACAGCAACCGCCGTCACGGTCACCACCGCGACCGCGGAACGCGCCACGATTCGCGCGGTCGTCCACGCGACCGGCATCGTGTCTCCGGCGCCCGGCGCCGAATTCATCGTGGTCGCGCCGGACGCCGCGCGCATCATCGCCATCCCGCACGCCTTCGGTGAGCGCGTGAAACAGGGCGATCTGCTCGTGCAGTTCGAAATCCCTGCCTCGGCCGCAGAAGTCCAAAAGCAGACGGCCGAAGTGACACGCGCCGAAGCCGGATTGCAAAACGCCCGCGCGGCGCAAACACGCGCGCAAGGGCTGCTCGACCGCGGGATCGCCGCGCGAAAAGAAGTGGAGGACACCGTCCGTGCGGTCGCGGACGCCGAGGCCGCGCTCACGCAAGCCAACGTCGCTCTGAACGCCGCGCGCACGGTCGAACATCGATCGACCGTCGAGGCCCCGTTTGATGGCGTCATCTCGCAGCGCACGCACAACCCCGGCGATCTGGTCGAAGCGGCCTCCAGCGATTCCGTCCTCCGCCTCGTCGATCTGGCGCGTCTTGAAGTGACCGCCTCGATTCCGCTCCCCGATGCCACTCGCATCCGCATGGGCGCGATGGCCCATCTGGTGAATACGCCCACAGAGACACCCGATGTTGAACTCACCATCAAGTCTCAGCCGACGGCTGTCGATCCTGCGACCGGCACGGTTCCGGTACGGCTTGGGTTCGCCCGGCCGGTCAACATCCCGGTGGGGACTCCGGTCCAGATTGAGATCAACGCGGAAGAACATCGGAATGTCGTCGTCGTTCCCGCAGCCGCCGTCGTTCACGAAGGAGAGGACGTCGCCGTCTTCGTCGTCAGCGACGACAAGGCGCACCGGCGTCCCGTGCACATCGGCATTGCCGATGGCACCCATGTCGAAATCGTGGACGGGATCAATGCGGGCGACACGGTGATCGTGGACGGCCACGCCGGTCTGCCAGACGAAGCGCCTGTCACCGACGCCCCGAAAGACAAAGACGAGGACAAAGACAAGAAGGACGACAAGGACGAGAAAGACGACAAAGACAAGGACGCGAAGAGCACGCCAGCCGCAGAGAAGGACGGCGCACGATGAACGTGGCGAGTGCGGCGCTGCGGTACTCGCGCACCGTCGGACTGCTCGTTGTCGCACTGGTGGTGGGTGGCGTGCTGGCGGCGCGGGCGTTGCCCAGCAGCATCTACCCGCCGCTCCAGTTCCCTCGCATCATGATCGTCGCGCACTCGGGCACGCTGCCGCCGCAATCGATGTCGCTCATCGTCAGCCGGCCTATCGAGCAAGCGATCATGGCGGTGCCGGGGATACGCCGAGTCCGCTCGAAGAGCATCCGCGGCGCCTCCGAGATCTCGGCGCAGTTCGACGCCGCGACCGACATGATCGTGGCGCTGCAGACGGTGCAAAACCGTGTGGCGGAGATCACGGGCGATCTTCCGCCGGACACCCAGATGCAGATCGAACGGATGACGCCAGAAGTCTTTCCGGTCTTCATCCTGAATCTGACCGGCACGGTGCCCGTTCCCGAGCTCTACGACTACGCCAACTTTGTGATCAAACCTGAACTCGCACGCGTGCCTGGCGCCGGCATCATCGAAGCCCAGGCGAGCGACACGCGCGAAATCCAGGTCGTGCTCGACCCAGCGAAGCTGGCCGCCACCAACCTGACGGTGGTTGACGTGTCGGACGTGCTCAAGTCGCAAAACATGGTGCAGCCGGTGGGACGCTTTTCGGAATCGGGGCTGCAACACCTGACGCTGGCGTCGGGGCTCTGGACTAGCGTCGACGAGATCGCGCAGGCGCCGATTAAAACCGTGAACGGCGCCACGATCCGCATCAGCGATGTCGGCACGGTCACGCCCGGCGCGCCCGATCGGACGATGCTCATCACCGGCAACGGACGCGACGCCGTCGTGATGACGATCGCGCAGCAGATCGGCGCGAACATCCTCTCGCTCAAGACCGGCGTGAACGATGTCCTCACGGGACTGGCCGGCGTGTTGCCGGCAGGAATCAAGATGACGCGCGTCTACGATCTGGCCGAGTTCGTCGAGGAATCGATCACCAGCGTCCGCGATGCCATCCTGATCGGCGGTTTCCTCGCCATCGTCGTGCTGCTCGTGTTCCTGCGCGACTGGCGCCTGACGTCGATTGCCGCGGTCACGCTGCCAATGGCCATCATCCCGACGTTTGTGTTCCTGTGGCTCTTTGGCGGCACCATCAACCTCATGTCGCTCGGCGGGCTGGCGGTTGCCATCGGTCTCGTCATCGACGATGCGGTAGTGGTCGTCGAAAACATCCATCGGCGCACGAGCGAAGAGGGCGCGAGCGTCGCTGACGCGGTGCAGCAACTGATGACGCCGCTCGTCAGCTCGACGCTGACGACGGTCGTCGTCTTTGCGCCGCTCGGACTGCTGTCTGGCGTACCCGGCCAGTTCTTTCGCGCGCTGTCGATGAGCCTGTCCGTCGCCGTGCTGATCTCACTGGCGCTGTCGGTCACCGTCGTCCCGCTGATGGCGCAGTGGGCGGCCACCTCTCATCGGCCGGCAGAGGAAACACACGGCTGGGTGGATCGCGTCTACGGCCGTCTGCTTCAGGGCATCGTCGGACATCCATTCGTCGCGATTGCGTTCTCCGTCGTGCTGGCGGTGCTCACCGCCGGACTGTTCTATCAGGTCGGCACCGGCTTCTTCCCCGCGGCGGACGAAGGGGGATTCGTTCTCGACTACCTGACGCCAGCAGGCAGCGCGCTCGACGAAACCGACCGTCAAGCGAAAGCAATTGAGCAGGTGCTCGCCGAAACGCCGGAAGTGGCGGCCTACTCTCGACGCACGGGATCGGAATTAGGGCTCTTCGCCACCGCGCTCAATCGAGGCGACATCCTGGTGCGTCTCAAGCCTCGCAATCAGCGCGACCGCTCCGCCGAGGAGATCATCAGCGATGTCCGCGATCGCGCGCACGAAGCGGCGCCGCTCGTCGACATGGAATTCGTCCAGCTCCTGCAAGACATGCTGGGCGACCTGCAAGGCGATCCCGAACCGATCGAGGTGAAGATTTTCGGCGACGACCCCGATCGTCTCGCCGCGCTGGCCGCTCCGGTCGCGGAGATGCTGGGCAGCCTCCCCGGCGTCGTTGACGTCGTGGGACCGCAGGAAGGCAATCCCGAAGTCACCTGGAACGTCGACCCGCAGGCGGCGGAACGCTACGGGCTCACCGTGCAGCAGGTGGCCGACCAGATGGCCGGCAACTGGCTGGGTGAAGTGGCGACCGATCTCCGTATGCCGGATCGCACGATTCCGGTGCGTGTCCGCCTGCCGGACTCGTTCCGATTCAATCCCGATAATCTCGAGCACACGCTCTTGCGCACGGGCGACGGCAAGCCGTTGCCGGTGTCCAAGGTTGCCACCATGACCCGCGCCAACGGTCAGGGCGAATTGCGACGCGAGAACCTTCGTCCGATGGCGGTCGTCAGCGGCCGGCTGGAAGGACGCGATCTTGGCAGCGCCGTCACCGACATCCGCGCCAAGCTGAACGACCTGAAGCTGCCGATCGGCTACACCTATGAAATCGGCGGACAGTATCAAGCACAGAGTCAGGCGTTCCGCGAACTGATGCTGGTGTTCGGTCTGGCCGTCATCCTCGTGTTCATCATCCTGCTGACGCAGTTCCGCGCGTGGCTGCCGGCGTTGCTCATCCTCCTCGCGGCGCCACTCTCGCTGAGCGGCGCGTTCCTGCTGCTCTGGATCACCGATACCGACCTGAATATCTCGTCAGCGATGGGGCTGATTCTGCTCGTCGGTCTCGTCGTCAAGAACGGCATCATGCTGCTTGATTTCTCCGAGAAGCTGTACGAGAACGGCGAACCGTTCGAGAGCGCCATCGCGCACGCCGGACGCATTCGTCTCCGTCCGATTCTGATGACCACCTTCTGCACGTTGTTTGGCCTGCTACCGCTGGCGTTGGGCCTTGGCGCCGGCGCGGAACTTCAAAAACCGCTGGCCTTGGCCGTCGTCGGCGGGCTGGTGCTGTCGACACCGGTCACGCTTCTCGCTATTCCCGGGTTGTATGCCGCCATCAAGCGGCGTTAAGGAAAGGACACATGCGCAAACTACTCGTCGTCATGCTGCTGCTCGGCACGAGCGTGCTCTCCGCGGCCGATCCGAACTACAAAATCCTCAAGGAGATTCCGGTCGGCGGCGCGGGGGGCTGGGATTATCTCGTCGCGGACCAGGCGGCGCACCGTCTCTACGTCTCGAACACGACGAAAGTCATCGTGGC
>JAISPN010000140.1 GCA_031274845.1 Acidobacteriaceae bacterium | reverse complement strand
GCGGGCTCTACGGCGAGGAGACGGCGCAAAAGATCGACGCCGAGATTAAACGCCTCCTCACCGAAGCGCACGAGTCGGCCCGCAACATCCTGCGCGGCAATCGCGACAAGCTGGAATCGATTACACGCCGGCTGCTTGAAATTGAAGTGATGGAAGGCGACGAGCTCAGGCAACTGCTCGCGTAGCGACCACGCCAGCCTCGTGGCGGCTGGTCGCGGGCCGCGGCCGGCTGCCTATCCCATCTTCTGCATCGATCCCAGGAACTCCTGGTTCGACTTCGTCTTCCCCATCTTGTCGAGGAGCAGTTCCATCGCCTCGACCGGCGACAGCGGATTGAGCACTTTCCGCAACACCCAGATGCGATTGAGATCGTCGCGGTCGATGAGCAGTTCTTCCTTGCGGGTGCCGCTCTTCAGGATATCGATCGCCGGGAACACGCGCTTGTCCACCAGCTTGCGATCGAGGTGGATTTCCATATTGCCAGTCCCCTTGAACTCTTCAAAGATCACATCGTCCATGCGCGAGCCGGTGTCGATGAGCGCGGTCGCCATAATCGTCAGCGACCCGCCTTCTTCGATGTTTCGCGCCGCGCCGAAGAAGCGCTTCGGCTTCTGCAGCGCGTTTGAATCGAGACCGCCCGAAAGCACTTTGCCCGACGGCGGAATCACCGTGTTGTAGGCGCGCGCAAGACGCGTGACCGAGTCGAGCAGGATGAGGACGTCCTTCTTGTGCTCGACAAGACGCTTGGCCTTCTCGATCACCATCTCGGCGACCTGCACGTGACGCTGCGCCGGTTCGTCGAACGTCGACGAGATCACTTCGCCGTTGACCGACCGCTGCATGTCGGTCACTTCTTCGGGCCGCTCGTCGATGAGCAGCACGATCAGATAGACCTCGGGATGATTGGCCGCCACCGACTGCGCGATGCTCTGGAGGAGCATCGTCTTGCCGGTGCGGGGTGGCGCGACGATCAAGCCGCGCTGTCCTTTACCGATCGGCGTCATCAAGTCCATGACGCGGCCCGCCAGACTGCCGCTCTCTGTTTCGAGCGTCAGCCGTTCCTGCGGATAGAGCGGCGTCAGATTCTCGAAGAACAGCTTCTCGCGCGCCTGATCGGGCGCTTCGAAGTTGACCGCTTCGACCTTGATGAGCGCAAAGTAGCGCTCGCCCTCTTTCGGCGAACGAATCTGCCCGGAAATCGTGTCGCCCGTCTGCAGATCGAAACGCCGAATCTGCGACGGCGAGACGTAGATGTCGTCAGGCCCCGGCAGGTAGTTGTAGTCCGGCGCGCGCAGGAAGCCGAAGCCGTCCGGCAGCACTTCGAGCACGCCTTCAGAGAAGATGAAACCACTCTGCTCGGTCTGCGCCTTGAGGATCTGGAAAATCAGCTCCTGCTTGCGCATCCCGGTCGCGCCGGCGACGTTTCGATCCTTGGCGATCTGCGTGAGCTTCTGGATGCTCAGATCCTTGAGATCGTTGATCTTGAGGATGTCGCGTTGCGGCTTCGCGGCATCAGTGCCTCCGGATGCGGCTTGCGCCGTCGGCGCAGGAGCCGCGGAGTCGGCTGGTGTGGAGGCCTCGGACGCAGCGGGCGTCACAGCCGTGGTGGCCGTTGGTGTGTCGGCGGGAGTCGCGCCGCTCTCGGCGCGTCCCTGCCCCTGACGTTTCTGATTGGGCATGGCGTTTCTGGTCGGCAGTCGGGTTGATTACAGCGCGTGCGGATTCTGCCCGATGGCGAGAAGGCTGCACGCAACGATCGAACGAACACTCAGTTGCCGGGCGCGATCGATGAGCGCCTCGCTCTCGCTCCCCGGATTGAACCACACTTCAGGAATCTGCTTCCGCGCGATCTCGTCGATCAGTTGAAGACCTATGCCAGGTGGCACGTACAACGACGCCACATCGATCGGTCCCGGCACATCGGCCACCGACGGATACGCCTTCAGTCCTTCAATCTCCTGCGCGTGTGGATGAATCGGAATCACGGTGTACCCCTCGGCCACGTAGCCGCGGACAGCCCGGTTGCCGAATTTTCGTCGATCGTTCGACGCGCCGATGACGGCGACGACCGTGCGCATCTATCGAACAGCCGCACGCGGCGCGCGCCGCGCGGCGAAATCGAGCAGACGCTCGCTCCCCTCACGCAGGTGCTCCATCGAGGTGGCATACGAGAGACGGATGAAGCCCGGCGCTTCGAACGCTTCGCCCGGCGTCACCGCCACGCGCGATTCTTCGAGCAACGCCTGCGCAAACTCATTCGTCGAAGTAAACCCGCCCGCCGCGAGCAACGCGCGGACATCCGGAAAGAGATAAAACGCGCCGGCCGGCATCACGATCTTGATTCGCGGATCGGCGGTGAGCCAGCCGTATAACCGATCGCGACGCTCACGATAGGCGGCCAGCATGTCGGCGACCGGCTGCTGCGATCCGGTCAACGCAGCGACGACCGCCTTCTGCGTAATCGACGAGACGTTCGACGTCGCGTGGCTCTGCAACGCGTGCTGCGCGCTGATGGCGTCGGCGGGGCCAAGCGACCAGCCGCAGCGCCACCCGGTCATCGCATATGCTTTCGACGCGGAGCCGCAGACGATTGATTGCGCCGGCGCATATTCGACAAGCACCGCCGGCAGGTTGTGCGGAACCGGGTCGTAGATCAGCTTCTCGTAGCAGAGATCGAGCACGATCCAGATCCGTCGCTCGGCCGCCACGCGCGCGATCGCCGCAAGATCGTCTTCCGAAATCAATGCGCCGGTCGGATTCGACGGCGAGTTGATGATGATGCCGCGCGTCTGCGGCGTCACAGCGCCAAGTAGCCGATCAGCCGTGATCGCAAACCCGTGCTCCGGCACCGTCTCGACCAGCACCGGTGTTGCTTCAGCGAGCTTCACCTGCTCGACAAGCGTTGGCCATGTCGGCGTGTGCAGGATCACTTCGTCGCCGGGACCAAAGAGCGTCATCGCCGCGTTAAAAAGCGCCTGCTTGCCACCGGCGCAGGCAATCACTTCGTTCTCCGCGTAGGTGACGCCGTAGTCCTGTTGATAGCGCGAGAGGATCGCGCGCTTCAGTTCCGCCGTCCCGCCAACCGGCGTGTACTTCGAGAAGTGCGCATCGATGGCGGCGTGCGCCGCGGCGTTCACCGCGTCCGGCGTGCCGAAGTCCGGCTCCCCCGCGCCAAAGTCGATGACCTCCACACCCGATCGGCGCAACCGATCCACCGTCGCCGTCACCATCATCGTTGGCGAACTGGCCATGCGTGCGACGCGCGGCGCGAGGCGTGTCATTTCGTAGCGGCTTTCAGGCGGAGACGTTCTTCGACCATGTCCGGCACCATGCCGTGGACGCGGCCACCGAGGGAGAAAACTTCTTTAATCAGGCGGGAGCTGATGTAGGTGTACTGCTCGGCCGGCATCATGAACACCGTCTCGATGGTGTCGTGCAGCCGCCGGTTCATCAGCGCCATCTGAAACTCGTACTCGAAGTCAGAGACCGCTCTTAACCCGCGCACGATCACCTGCGCGCCGCGGCGCTCGACGTAATCGACGAGCAGCCCTTCGAAGGTATCGACCTCGACGTTCGGCAGATGCTTGAACACCTCGCGCGCGATGTCGACGCGCTCGCTCATCTCGAAGAGCGGCTTCTTGTCCGGGTTCACGAGGATGGCGATGACGATCCGGTCGAAGAGCCTGGCGCCGCGCGTGATGATATCGACGTGACCGTTTGTGAGCGGATCGAACGAACCGGGATAGACAGCTAGAGTTGGCATGAATAAAAAGAGAGCGCGCTGTCGCCAGACGTCAGCACGCGTGTCAGTTCCAACCGTCCGCTCGCGGCTGGGCTCTCCGTACGCCTCGCATGTTCGAGCACGGCCACACCGTCACTGGCCAACAGCGTATCCACGCCGCGAAGTGCCTCGAGCGGTGCATGGTCGTACGGAGGATCGAGCAGGATGATGTCGAACGGCACGAACGAAGAACTGGAAGAAATGAGTGACTCAACTGCGCGATGAGCAGACGCGCGGATAATAGCACAGCCCTCTCTGATTCCGCAGCGCGAGAGATTGGCGTCGATGAGCCGCGCGGCGCGCGGGTGCGATTCCACAAACGTCACGGACGCGGCTCCCCGGCTCATCGCTTCGATCCCGAGCGCGCCGGTGCCGGCAAAGAGATCGAGCACGCGCGCGCCCGCAATGCGCGGCGCGAGCACATTGAAGAGCGTCTCCCGCAACTTGTCCGACGTGGGCCGAAGGCCGGTCCATGTCGGCGCATCCAGACGGCGGCCCTTGAGTGTTCCCGCAATAATCCGCATCGCTCCCTCAGGCGACCGCGATCAACTTGAACCGCGCGCTCCATCCTTCCAGCAGTGTCGCAAGCTCCGCGGCGGACGGACAGGCGCGATCCAGCCAGGCATTCGCCTCGCGCTGCGCTAATTCCAGTACCGCTCGATCGCGCACGAGATCGATCACGCGGAACGTCGGCATACCCGCCTGCCGCGTCCCGAAGAGATCGCCCGGACCGCGCAGCGCCAGATCGCGCTCGGCGATCTCGAACCCATCATTGGTCTCCGTGAGCGCCTTCAGCCGCGCTCTCGCCTCGTCTGAGAGCGGCGCCTGATAAACCAGACAACAGACCGATGGGTGATGACTGCGCCCGACACGTCCACGCAGCTGGTGCAGTTGCGACAATCCAAACCGCTCCGCGTGCTCGACGATCATCACGGTGGCATTCGGCACATCCACCCCCACCTCCACCACCGTCGTCGAGACGAGCATCTGTAGCTCCCCCGCGGTAAACACCTGCATGACGCGGTCCTTCGCATCCGCTTTCAGGCGGCCGTGCAGCACGCCGATCCGGTACTCCGGAAACACATCCTGCGCGAGATGATCCGCCATCTCCGTCGCCGCCTTGAGATCGACCTTCTCGGACTCTTCGACGAGCGGATAGATGACGTAGGCCTGACGCCCCGCCTCGATCTCTTGCCGCACCAGCGCGTAGATGTCGTCGCGGCGCGAGTCGGGCATTGCAATCGTGCGAATCGGCAGACGCCCCGGCGGACGATCGCGAATCACCGACGTATCGAGATCGCCGTAGAGCGTCAGCGCGAGCGTGCGCGGAATCGGCGTCGCGGTCATCACCAGCACGTCCGGGTGCAGCCCCTTGTCTCGAAGCGTCGCGCGCTGCAGGACGCCAAACCGATGCTGCTCGTCGATGACGACAAAGCCGAGCGCCTTGAAGCGCACATCGCTCTGCACGAGCGCGTGCGTGCCGACAACAAGCTGCACGGCGCCATCTTCAATCTCTGCGCGCCGTGTCCGCCGCGCGGCGGCTGGTGTCGATCCGGTGAGCAACGCGATCTGAAAGCGCGATCCCTCCAACAACTTCGCGAGGCTCGCGTAGTGCTGCTCGGCCAGAATCTCGGTCGGCGCCATGAACGCCACCTGCAGGCCGTTCTCCATCGCCACCAGCGCCGCCAGCAGCGCGACGATCGTTTTGCCAACCCCCACATCGCCCTGCAGCAGACGATTCATCGGCCGTGGACGTTGCAGGTCGTCGACGATCTCCTTGAGCGCCGTGCGCTGTCCGGCGGTCAGACGAAACGGCAACACCTGCCGCGCCGACGCGCGAATGCGATCGTCCACGGCAATGCGATGCGGCTTCTGCTCGAACAGGGCGCTCCGTCGCCTCGCCATGAGCCCGAGCTGAAACTGAAACGCTTCCTCGAAGAGCAGTCGCCGTTGTGGCGGCGTCTCGAATCGATTGAGGTGCTCGATCGAGATATCCGCTGGCGGAAAGTGCGTGCCGAGCAGTCCGGCGTAGCGCGTCGGCAACCCGATCCTGTCGCGTGTGGCCTCAGGCAGCGGATCGGGAAGATCCGGTGGCAGCTGGTGCAGCACCTCCCAGACGAGCCGCCGCTGCATCTTCGGCGTCAGCGTGCCGGTGCGTTCGTAGACCGGCACCACACGGCCGGTGTGAATCGTCTCGCCTTCTTCCTGCTCGATGACTTCGTATTGCGGGTTCACAAACTGCAAGCCGCTCTGCCCACGCTGTTCGAGATGACCGAACAAGACGACGTGCTGGCCGGTGACGAGGACGTCGCGCAGAAACGGCTGGTTCAACCACGTCGCGCGCAAGCTCCCGGTGTCGTCGCTGACCATCGCTTCGAAGATCTTGAAGCCGGGACGCCTGGTCGCGCGGACGCCTGCGTGGACGATCCGGCCGCTCACCGAGACGTACTCGCCTCCCTTGAGCGAGCCGATCGTCCGGAGACGGCTGCGATCCTCGTAGCGGATCGGGAACCGGTACAGCAGATCCTCGACGGTCGTAAGCCCCGCGTGCGCGAGATCCGCCGCGCGTTTGGGACCAACGCCTTTGAGGAACTGCAGCGGAGTATCGAGCGTCACCGTTGACATCGAGACGCGGATTCAGCGCGCTAACGCGCTGACGCCACCAAGCGCGCGGAGGCGCGCGCGTTCAGGCAGGTCCGCGTCGGCGAGCGACCAGAGGCGTTCGGCTTCCGCGGCATGGCGGCGCGCCTCCGCGAGATTCTTGTCGTGCTCGGCGACCAGCGCCAGCGCGAAATGCCCCCCCGCGTACTTCGAATCGTGCGCGATCATCTCCGACGCGGCCCATCGCGCATACTCCCAGTCGTTCGCCTCTCGCGCCGTGCGCGCGATGGCATCGAGCACGAACAGCGTCTGCACCCAATTGTCCGGTCCGGGCAAGGCGCTTATCTGCTGCACCAGCGTGCGCAACACCTCCTGCCCGCGCGCCTGCTGACCGCTCTTCAGGAGGAATTCCCCCTGCAACAGCGCCATCGTCGGCGCGACGATCTCCTGTCCGCCCGGCGCCGCCCGCAGTTCCGCGAGCGCGAGGTTCGATTCCGACGCGGCCACGGCCAGTTGACCCGCCGCCAGACGCGCGCGCCCAATCACGATGTGTCCGAGCGCCCGCACCACGCCGACCGGATGCGTTGTCAACTGCGTCCCGGCGGCAGCCGCCTCGTCGTAGCGGCCACGCGCGATCAGGAACTCCGGCCAGGTCCGCTTGTTGTACATCTGGACGAGCAGCAACGACGGCAACGCGAACGCCTCCTTGAGCACCTCGCTCGCGCGACCGACACGGCCGACGTACCAATAAGAGCTCCCCAGTAGATCGAGATTGTGTTCGTAGTGCCAGTCGTACTCGGGTGGAAAGGCCTCTCGCGCCAGCGACTCGCGATTGATACGATCCGCCGCTTCGAACGTGCGGATCGCCTCTTCAATCTGCCCCGCGCGCCGCAACTCGTGACCGTGCATATGGAGCGCGTGCGGGACAGCCGGCGCATTCCGCGCAAAGGCCGCCGCGTGCGCGAGCGCCTGCGCCTCGTCGCCGCTGTTCTCGAACGCGTGCGCCAGATAGTGCTCCGACGTCGTGGCGCCAAGCGACAGCGCTTTCTCGTAGAAGCGCACCGACGAGGCGCCGCTCCCCTGCCCGCGATTCGCCGGGTCCGATGACTCCGCATGACCGCGCAGCATCCACAACTCGCCGTCATTTGGAAACTGCGTCAGCGCCTCATCGAGCGCCGTGCGATACGCGGCAAGCGCCGTCCTGCTATTCGCGGCGCTCTCGGCCGTCATCTGCAGCGCGCGTAGATGGATGCGCACACGATCGTGATCGTTCGCCGTGGCGGCAAGACGTTCGGCGGCCGCCAGCGCCTCGCGTGCAAGCTGCGGTTTGTTCAACTCGGTGTAGGCGAACGAGAGCCCCACGTGCGCCATGGCAAGCGCCGGATCGAGCCGCAGCGCCTCGTTGAACGAGCGCGCCGCATCCACCCAGATGTAATCGTGCAAGTAAGCGTTGCCTTGATCGTAGAACGCCTGCGCGTCCGCCGATTTTGTCGCCACAGGATCGTGCGCCGAGCCGATCCCGGCGACACGGCCAATCGGACGCGTCAGCAAGCTCACCGGCACATCCGGGATGGCATGCGCCGATTCCTGCGCCACGCTCGCTCCCGCAACAGCGAGCGCTATCGCCACAGCGCCGAGCGCGCGAGAGACACAGCGGAGGGCTTTGTTCACGCGATCAAGAATCTCACACCTACGCCCGATCGCCGGCAAGGAGACGCGCGACCTCGGTTGCGGACGGCAAGCCGCCGCACGCGCCCACGGCGCGGCAGTTGAGCGCCGCCACCGCGTTTGCGTAGCGAAGGATCTCCTCGACCGATCCGTTGGGCTGTTGGAGCAGACCGGCCGCAAGCCCCGCGCGAAACACATCACCGGCGCCGGTGGAATCGACACAGTCGACAGGAAAGGCGGGCGTCGCGATCTCGACGTCCTGACAGACGGCCAAACTTCCCCGCTCCCCCAGCGTTGCGACAACCAGCGCCGCGCCCGTATCGCGCGCCAGCGCGCGCAGCGCCTGCCCGGTCGAAGCGATTCCCGTGTACGTTTCGGCAAACGATTCGGCCACAACGACGAGGTCGATGTCAGACAGCAACCGGCTGGTATCCGCGCCTGTCGTCTCCACATCAACC
>JAISPN010000183.1 GCA_031274845.1 Acidobacteriaceae bacterium | reverse complement strand
GTCAAGCCGCTGACGTTCATGAACGGCAGCGGCGACGCGGTGGGGGCCTTGCTTCGCTACTACAAGATCTCCCAACCGGATCTGCTGGTCGTGGTCGACGAGGTGCAGTTGCCACTCGGACGGCTGCGTGCCAGACCGAATGGGTCGGCGGGGGGACACAACGGATTGAAGTCGATCATGGCGCACATCGGCGACGAGTTCAGCCGGTTGCGCGTCGGCGTGGGGCGCGGCGACAGTCGCCGCGCGCTTGCCGATTACGTGCTCGCGACGTTTGACAAGGACGAGGCTACTGATGTGACGCGTATGACAATGCGCGGCGCGGACGCGGCCGAAACGTTTCTCACTGCGGGGATCGCGGCGGTGATGAACGAGTTCAACGGCGATCCACCGGGGTTGGCAGAACGCTGACCCGAAATCCCTTGCCACCTCAGCATGGGTGGCCGCGGGCGACCGCGTCCAGAAGGAGTTACTGATGGCAGATCGACAGTACGAGCTCGTCTACATTCTTCCTCCCGAGACCACCGAACAGCAGGCGACGGAACTGCACGACCAGGTCGCGGCCGTTGTGGCGCGCATGAATGGTCAGATTGAAAAAACCGAGAACTGGGGCCGGCGCAAGCTGGCCTACGAGATCGGCCACTTCAAGGAGGGCGTGTACGTCCTCGAAGTGATCAACGGCAGCGGCGACCTGATGAAGGAAATCGACCGCCGCTTCAAAGTGATCGATCAGGTGATCCGTCACATGATCGTCCGCGTTGACGAGGAAAAGCGCGTCGTCGAGCGGACCCGCACGAAGCGTCAGACCGAATCGGAGCGCCGCCGCGTCAAGCGCGGCCTGCCGCCGCAGCGTCAGCCCGGCGAAGGCCGTTCCGCGATGGGCGACGACGATACCGACGATGACCGCTACGACGGAGTAGAGGTGTAACCATGGCATTTGGACAAGGACGCTCGGGGGGCCGCGGTCGCGGCGACAAGAAGGACAAGGACAAGCAGCAGGGGCAGCGCCGGCCGATGTTCCGCCGCCGCAAGGTCTGCAAGTTCTGCGCGGACAAGATCGACGACATCAACTACAAGGACGCCAAGCTGCTCAGCGCATTCGTGCCCGAGCGCGGAAAGATTCTGCCGCGCCGTATTTCCGGCACCTGCGCGATGCACCAGCGCAAGCTGCAAACGGCGATTAAGCGGGCGCGCCAGATCGCGCTCATTCCCTACGTGACCGACTGAGGTACTACAGATGGACGTCATTCTCAGAGAACACGTTGACAACCTGGGTCAGCGCGGCGAAATCGTGAAAGTCGCCGATGGCTATGCCCGCAACTATCTGCTGCCACGGAAGCTCGCGCTGCTGGCGACCGAGGGCAACAAGAAGCAAGTCGAGCGCGAACGCGCCAAATTCGAAGCGAAGGAAGCCGAAGAGAAGAAGGTCATCGGCGCCATCGCGGATCGTCTGACGAACGTCGAGGTCGTGATTGCTCGCCGCGTGGGCGAGAACAACGTCCTCTACGGATCGGTGACGAGCGTCGATATCGCCGACGCGTTGGCCGCGAAGGGCTTCGACATCGACCGCCGGAAGATCGTGCTGGCCGATCCGCTCAAGCAGATCGGCGACGTCGATCTGCCGATCAAGCTGCACCGCGAGGTGACGGCGACGATCAAGGTGCGCGTCGTGCCGGAAGGACAGCAGGAAGGCTAAGCGTCGGTACGCGTACGACGACAGGCTCGGAATCGACACCGGTGTCGGTTCCGGGCTTTTTCTTTTGTGGGCCACGGTATTTGGCGCTAAAGTCTTGTTCTCCGCGCCGACACTTTTTCCCTGACTTTCGAACATGCCCGAGACTGCGATTGCCGAACGCACGCTTCCCCACAATCTGGAGGCGGAACGCTCAGTACTCGGCGCCATCCTGCTCCACAACGAGACGTTCAACGTCGCGGCCGAGGCGATCGATTCCGGCGACTTCTACCGCGATGCGCACCGCCGCATCTTCGACAAGATGGTCAAGCTTGCCGAGCGGGGGAACGCCATCGATCTCGTCACGCTCAAGGAGGAGTTGAGCCGGTCGGGCGATCTCGAAGAGGTGGGCGGTCCCGCCTACATCGCCGCGCTCATCGACGGCGTGCCCCGCTCGACCAACGTCGAGCACTACGCGCGGATCATCAAGGAGAAGGCGACGCTCCGGCAATTGATCTTCGCCGCCAACAAGATCCTCACCAACGCCTACGACGCCGAAGAAGATGTCGATGTCGTGCTGGATCAAGCCGAGCACGCGATCTTCGCGATTGCCGACGACAAGGTCTCGGAAGGATTCGTCGCGCTCAAGGATCTCGCGCAGGGGAGCCTCGACACGATCGAGAAGCTCCACGCGAAGCGCGAGCTCGTCACTGGTGTGCCGACCGGCTTCACCGATCTCGACGAGATGACGGCGGGCTTGCAGCCGTCGGATCTCATCATCGTGGCCGCGCGGCCGTCGATGGGCAAGACCAGCCTCGTGATGAACATCGCGCAGCACGTCGGCACGAGGACCACGATGACCGTCGGCGTATTCAGCCTCGAGATGTCGAAGGAACAACTGTTCCTGCGCATGCTCACGTCCGAGGCGCGGATCGACGCGCACCGGCTGCGCGGCGGATTTCTCGGCGAGAAGGATTGGGGCAAGCTGTCGCAGGCGATCGGAACGCTCAGCGAAGCCAAAATCTTCATCGACGATACGCCGTCGATTGGCGTGCTGGAGATGCGCGCGAAGTGCCGCCGGCTGGCGTCGCAGCACGGACTGCACCTCATCATCATCGACTACATTCAGTTGATGCAGGGGCGCGGACGGTTCGAGAACCGCACGCTCGAACTCGCGGCGATTTCACGTTCGCTCAAAGGGCTGGCCAAAGAGCTCAACGTGCCGATCGTCGTGTTGTCGCAGCTCAGCCGCGCGCCGGAGTCACGCTCGGATCATCGTCCGCAACTGTCGGACCTTCGTGAATCGGGAGCGCTCGAACAGGACGCGGACGTCGTGGCGTTCATCTACCGCGAGGAGCAGTACGCCGACAAGAGCCAGCCGCTGCCGCCAGAGGCGCAGGGGACGGCGGAAATCATCATCGGCAAACAGCGCAACGGTCCGACCGGTGTCGTGAAGCTCGCGTTCCTGAAAGAATTTACGCGGTTCGAGAATCTGGCGTACGGCGCGCCGTAGCGCGTCCGTTCTTCCTTGCTGACGCGCGACATGATCCGGCCGACCACCGCTCGCATCGATCTCAACGCCCTTCAGTCCAACTACCGGGAGATCGTCTCGTTCCTCGAACGGGAACGGCCCGATCGTCCGCCGCGACTGATTGCGGTCGTCAAGGCCAACGCCTACGGACATGGCGCGGCGAGAGTCGCGCGCGCGCTTGAAGAGGCGGGCGCCGACATTTTGGCGTGCGCCGATATTGAAGAAGGGCACGCGCTCCGCACGGCGGGCGTTGGCGCCGAGATTCTCGTCTTTGGCGCGTTGAGCGTCAGCGATCTCGACGGGCTCTTCGATCTGCGGCTCGTGCCGACGATTTCAACGCCGGGCGCCGCGCGCGCGGTGCAGGCGGCGGCGGTTAAATACAAGCAACGGCTGCGGTATCACCTGAAGATCGACACCGGCATGAACCGGCTCGGATTCCGCTTCGACAATCTGAGGCGAACGTTGCCGGAGCTACTGGCGAGCGACACGCTCACGCTCGATGCCGTGTATACCCACTTCAGCACGGCGGATCTGCCCGATGCGCCGTTGTTCGACACGCAACGCGTCCGTTTCGATCGCGCGCTCAAGGACATCGAGGCGCTTGGCGCGCGGCCGCATTATCGTCACGCCGCCAACAGCGCCGCGACGCTGCGCGATACGCGCGTCTGGTTCGATCGCGTGCGTCCAGGGCTGATGCTCTACGGCATCGTGCCGCCACCGCTTGCATCAACGCTCGATCTGAAACCGGTCATGACGCTCGTCAGCCGCGTCGTCGCCGTGAAAGGGCTGCGCGTGGGCGACGCCACTGGCTACGGCGCGCGCTACGTGGCTGAACGCCCGACGACGATTGCGATTGTTCCCGCGGGCTATGCGGACGGCCTCGATCTCCGTCTTGCCGGACGCGGGCATGTGCTCATTCGCGGCAAGCGGGCGCCGATTGTCGGCTCGGTGACGATGGATATGTTGATGGCGGATGTGACCGGCACGGAGGTGTCGCCGGGGGATGAGGTCGTCATTCTCGGCGAGCAAGGCGACGAACGGATCGACGCGCGCGAGATGGCGGCGTCCATCGGGACGATTCCGTGGGAAGTCGTCTGTCGCGTCGGCTCGCGGATCGAGCGGGTCTATCGATGAGCAGAGGCCAATGAGCAAACGTGCCGCGACCGTCTTCGTGTGTCAGGAGTGTGGCGCGCAGTCCGCCAAGTGGCTTGGCCGCTGCCCGGATTGCGGCGCGTGGAATTCGCTGGTCGAGGAACGTCCGGTGGAGACGCCGCTTGCGGCGGGGACGCATCGCTATGCGTCAGGTAGTCAGGCGAGCACCGCGCAGCTTTATGCGGACATTGCGCTCGAACATCACGCTCGTCTGACGACCGGGATCGATGAATTCGATCGCGTGCTCGGCGGCGGCATCGTGCCGGGATCGCTGATTCTGCTCGGCGGCGAACCGGGCATCGGCAAGTCGACGCTGTTGCTGCAGGCGGCGGCCAATATGGCGCGCACGATCGGTCCCGTGCTGTATTGCTCTGGCGAAGAATCCGAACATCAGATCAAAGGACGCGGCGAGCGGCTGGCCGTTGGCGATGCGCCGCTGTACTTGCTGGCGGAAACGTGCCTCGAACGGATTCTCGAAGAGATCGCGCGCATCCGTCCATCACTCGTCGTCGTCGATTCCATTCAGACCGTGTTCTCGCTGAAGTTCCAGTCGGCGCCCGGCAGCATCGGTCAGGTCCGCGAAGCCGCGACGCAGTTGTTGTTCATGGCCAAGAACCAGAACATTCCCACGCTGCTCGTTGGACACGTCACGAAGGACGGCAGCCTTGCAGGGCCTAAAGCGCTCGAACATGTGGTCGATACGGTGCTGTACTTCGAAGGCGAACGGCATCATGCGCACCGCGTCGTGCGCGCGGTGAAGAATCGCTTCGGCGCGGTCAGCGAGCTTGGCGTCTTCGAGATGACGGGCGGCGGCCTGCGTCCCGTGGCAAATCCGTCGAAGATGTTCCTCGCCGAGCGCCCTGTGAATGCGCCGGGGTCGGCGGTGCTCTGCACGGTTGAAGGGTCGCGGCCAATTCTGGTTGAAGTGCAGGCGCTTGTCTCGACCAGTAACTACGGCAGCGCGCGCCGGACGGCCAACGGTATCGATCCGCAGCGTCTGTCGCTGCTCCTGGCCGTCCTCGAAAAACGCGCCGGTCTCAATCTCGTGGGTGACGATGTGTTCGTCAACATTGCGGGCGGAATGACGATTGACGAACCGGCCGCCGACCTCGGGATTATCGCGGCTATCGTGTCGAGCGTGAGAAATCGCGTGATTCCCGCGACGACGGCGATGTTTGGCGAAGTCGGTCTGGCCGGCGAAATTCGAGCGATTGCCAAATCGTCGCTCAGGGTTCGCGAGGCGGTGCAAATGGGCTTCACGAGATGCCTCGTGCCCGAAGCAAACGTCGATCCAGCGCTTCGTAGCGAGCGGTGCGAGCTGGTGCAAGTGCGCACAATTGGCGAGGCGATCGACGCGCTTCTATCCTGATTCTGGTATAAGGTTTCCCCTTCATTTGTTGCGGTGTGTTTCACATTGAGGGGGGCCTCATGACGTGGTTCATCGTCGCTGCGGTGGTGGCAGCCGTTGCGGCGTTTCTTCGACCACTTCCCGCGGGGGTGGCGGTGAACGTCGGTTTCGCGCTGGTAATTGCGGTCAGCGTCGTTGTCGCCGAGATGCGTTTACGCACGGTGGCGCCAGCGCGGGTGATTGGCGCGTTGGCCGGCGGCGTGGCGGGGCTCGTTGTCGCACGCTTGATTGAGTCGTGCCTGTTTTGGACCGACGCCAACGACCGCGCGATCGAGTTCCTCGATAGCGTGCTGCTCATCGTCATTCCATATGTCGGCCTGATGTTCGGCGCCAGACATGGCGAGTGGCTCGAACCGGCGCGCGTTGCCAGCCTATTCCGATCGGCCGGTCCGGCGCGTCACTACAAGATTCTCGATACGAGCGTCATCATCGACGGACGGATTGCGGACATCTGCGACACCGGCTTTGTCGACGGCGCGCTCGTCATCCCGCAGTTCGTGCTCAAGGAGTTGCAACTGGTGGCCGACTCCTCTGACTCGATGAAGCGGAATCGCGGACGGCGCGGCCTCGACATCCTGCAGAAGATCCAGAAGATGTCGGGCATCGAGGTCATCATCTCCGACGTCGATTTTCCCGAGGTGCGCGAAGTCGATCTGAAGTTGATCGAACTGGCGAGAACGCTGCAGGGAAAGATCGTCACAAACGATTTCAATCTGAACAAGGTCGCGCAGTTGCGCGGCGTTCCGGTGCTGAACCTCAACGAACTGGCCAACTCGATTAAGCCGGTTGTGCTCCCGGGCGAAGTGATGAAGGTGTTCGTCCTCAAGGAAGGCAAGGAATACAACCAAGGCGTGGCGTATCTCGACGACGGCACGATGGTCGTCGTGGACAACGCGCGCAAGATGATCAACCAGACGATCGACATCGTGGTGACCAGCGTGTTGCAGACGGCGGCAGGGAAGATGATCTTTGGCCGCTACATCGAGGCGGGCATGACAGCGCAAGTTATTGCGGCCACGCCTGCCACCGAGCGCCCGCGCGTGTCGCCCGCGCCCGCACCAGTCGCCGCCTCGCCCGCGTCAATTTAGCCGGACGCCGGGAATCAGCCGCGCGAAGCGGCGGCCATGACGCGGGCAGGCCGCTGCTGTGGATCGCAACGCCAGCGTCGTGTTAGATAATGACTTTTGGGAACTGAGCGTCGTTGAAAATCCCTCCTTATCACTGGTGGCGGACGGTTTTTTTTCTGATTCCGGCCATCAGCATCTACACCATCGTCTGTGGCGCCGCGTCGATTGTTGCGAGTCTGTTCGAGCGCAATGGCCACTTCGCGCACGCGTGCGCGCGGTTCTGGTCGCTGCTGATTCTCAAGACCACGGGCGTCCGCGTGACGGTCGAAGGGCTCGAGCATCTGACGCCGGGGACAACCTACGTTTTCGTCTCCAATCATCAGAGCATCTACGACATCCCGGTGCTGTTCTGGTCGTTGCCATATCAGTTGCGGATTATCGCGAAGGCGTCGCTGGCGAATTTTCCGGTGCTGGGGTGGCACCTGAAGCGTGGCGGGCCTCTGTTCGTCGACCGGAAGAATCCCGATCGGCAGGGGATTCTCAATCGCTGGCGCTCGCTGGTGTCGGATGGCCTGTCGCTGATTATTTTCGCGGAGGGGACGCGCAGCGCCGACGGTCATGTGGCGCGTTTCAAGGGCGGAAGTTTTCTTCTGGCGATTGAAGCCGGTTTGCCGATCGTGCCTGTTGCCATCATCGGCACGCGCCAGGTGATGCCAAAAGGGCGCTTGCGCACCGAGCCTGCCGACGTCACGCTCGTCGTCCACGAGCCGTTGTCGGCGCCACCTATTGCTTCGCCGACCGCGCACGACGCGAAGGCGTTCGCGGATCGTGCCTATCAGGTGGTGGCGGCGACGGTTGAGGCGCGTCAGTTCACGCAATCAGCGGCAAGCGCTGCCTCGCACCTATAATTAACGTTTCATGTTCGTGTCTGCCATCATCGCCGCAGGGGGGCGCGGTCTGCGTTTGGGCGGAGCGGTTCCCAAGCAACTGCTGGCCGTTCAGGGGAAGCCGCTGCTTGAGCGCAGTGTCGATCTGTTCCTCGGGCATCCACTCGTCGACGAGATCGTCGTTGCGCTTCCGGCGGAGTTCGTCGACAATCCGCCGCCGTATCTCATCGGCACGCGCAAGCGTGTGCGTATCGTGGCGGGCGGTGCGCGGCGTCAGGATTCAGTGGCGCGCGCGTTCGCGGCCGTCGATCGCGCGGCCGACATCATCGTCATTCACGATGCCGCCCGTCCGTTTGCGAGCGAGGCACTCGTCGAGCGGACGATCCGGGCAGCGTCCGAATCTGGCGCGGCGCTCGCGGCCATGGCGGCACGCGATACCGTGAAGCTCGCGGCGCGGAAGGTGAACGCGAGTGCGCCCTCGATGGTGGAGACGACGATTCCGCGCGAGGACGTGTACCTCGCGCAAACACCGCAGGCGTTTCGTCATGAGGTGTTGCGCGAGGCGCTGGCGCTCAGCGAGCGAGACGTCGATGCGACCGACGAAGCCATGCTCGCGGAACGCGCCGGATATCCGGTGCAACTCGTCGAAGGCGAGAGCTCGAACATCAAGGTTACGGTTCCGGACGACTTGCCGATGGCCGATGCGATCGCGCGTGAGGCTGGTGTTGAACAGCCCGTCGTCCGCGTAGGGACCGGATACGATTTGCACCGCCTTGTCGCTGGCCGTCCTCTGGTTCTTGGCGGCGTGACGATTCCATTCGAGCTTGGCGCGTTGGGCCACTCGGATGCGGATGTTGTGTGTCATGCCGCGACGGATGCCATTCTTGGCGCGGCCGCGCTCGGAGATATCGGCCGCCATTTTCCGGATACGGACCCGCAGTGGAAAGACGCGTCGAGCCTGCGTCTGCTCGCGCACGCCGCCAGGTTGGTGCGTCGCCATGGCTACGACATCCTCAACGTGGATGTGACCGTGATTCTCGAACGTCCGAAGATCAAGGGTTTTATCGATCGGATGCGCGAAGAAGTTGCGCGCGCCGTCGGCATCCACGACGAGGCGGTCAGCATCAAAGGCAAAACCAACGAAGGCGTCGATGCCGTCGGCCGAGGCGAAGCCGTCGCGGCGCACGCGGTCGCGGCGCTTGCCACGGTTCGACGTCCGGAGTCTCACGTCCGATCATGATTCTGCGTTTCGCTCCCAGTCCAACCGGTCAACTACACGTCGGCAACGCGCGCACGGCGCTCTTTAATTGGCTGTTCGCGCGCGGCCGTGGCGGTACGTTCATCCTCCGCATTGAAGACACCGACACGGAGCGATCGACTGCTGTGTCTGAGATCAGCATTCTGGACGATCTGCGGTGGCTCGGTCTCGATTGGGACGCGGGGCCAGACATCGGCGGCGAACGGGGACCGT
>JAISPN010000010.1 GCA_031274845.1 Acidobacteriaceae bacterium | reverse complement strand
CTTCACGTTGTAGACGGTGAAGACCTGGCCGTTCAGCGGGCTGACGACGTTGACGGGGGTGTAGCTGTTGGCGTCGCGTTGGGTGTACGCGCGCGTCACCATGTTCTTGAAGTCGGAATGGATCCACTCGGCCGTGATCGCCAGGCCGTTCATCACCTCGTGGGAGATCCCGATGTTTGTGGCGTACTGATATGGCCGCTTGAGGTTCGGGTCGATCACGGAGTATTGGAGCTGTCCAAAGTTCGCCGGCAGTTGTGCCGTGTTGATCTCGCAGCCGGGATTTCCGTTCGTGCCGAAGTTGCACCCAAGCTCGCCCTGCGCGATGCCGTCGCCGTTGACGTCGACCCACCGGATCGTGGCGCTCGTGAGGCCGGATGGGTTCACGGTCGCCGCCGCCCCCGTTGTGCCGGCCGTGACGAACTTGTTGAATCCGGCGCGGACCGCCGTCTTGCCGTTCCCGAAGAGGTCGTAGACGGCCGAGAGACGCGGCGACCAGTCGTTCCAGATCGGCATCGTGATGTCGCCGTAGGCGGGCGTGCTGACGAATCGGCCATTCTGCGCGGGCTGTCCCATCACGCTCTGCTTCAAGTAATCCCAGCGCAGGCCGTAGTTCATCGTCAATTTGCCGACGTGCCACGAGTCTTGCGCGTAGAGGCCGAGCGATCCGTTCAACCGTTCGCCGGGCGTCACCGGCGAGTTCAGGACGGTGACGGTGGCTGGAACACCGTTGTTGTACGTCTGATAGAGATCGGCGTTGGCGTCCTGCCAGCGCTTATACGTGCCTTTCGAGAACTGCGCGCCCACTTTGACGTTGTGCGTGCCGGTGACATACGACGCGGCGCCGGTCGTCGAGTAGCGATCCGGATAGTTCCCAAGCTGCGCGCCCGCGGCGCCCCATGTGATGCCGCTCGCGGTGTCGCTGTTGCGCGCCCCCGCGTACCAGGCCGGTGTGCCTGGCGTCTGGGCGATCCCGTTCTGGTACACGTTGTCGTACCGCTCACGGTTGAAGGCGGTGCCCGCTTCGACGAGTAACCGCGAGGTGATCGGCGAACTCCACTTGAACGAGCCCGTGGCGAAGGTGGGTGTGTGCCAGACCACCGACGCGGTGAGCGGATCGGTGCCGGCGCCCATCGCGTGGCCGCGCAGACGCAGCGCGCGGTCCATGTAGGCCGAGAACTTGTTGCGCGGCGAGGCTTGCCAGGTGAGACGGACGATCGGGTTGTCCATCTTCTCGTCGGAGACCCCTTGCTGGCAGGCGCCGATGTTGGCGGTGCAATACGCGAATCCGGCCGGGAACGACATGTTCGCCGGGGTGTAGAACGTGTTCGCGATCGGCTTGTCGTACGTCGCGTGACGGAACGCGCCGAAGAACCAGAGGGTGTCCTTCACGAGCGGGCCGCCTTCTTCAGCGTTCCACTCGTAGAAGTTGGCGATGCTGTCGACGCCGGAGATGCCGAGGTTGATGAGGCGCGGGGTCAGGTTGTTGCCTTGCCACGAGGATGGCGACTTGCTCGCCTTCGCGCCGCCCGAGAAACGATTGCCGCCTTCTTTCGGCACGAGGTTCATGTTGACGCCGCCGGTCATCGTTTCCGCGGTGCCGCCCGCCGTTTGATACACCGCTTCCTGCACCATCGCTTCGTTGTGATACGCCTGCACCGAGCCGTCGCCCATGAGGCCGTTCGTCATCAAGCCATCGACGGTGACGACCGTCTGCGCACCGCCTGAGCCGTGTACGGCGAAGTAGGTCTGCTGCATCGCGCGCGATCCGCCGACGTCAGGTGAGCTGAGCTGCACGCCGACGACCAACTGGCCGATGCTTTGAATCGTGCGCGCCGTGGGCACCGCGTCCAAGACGTCGCGCGGCAAGACCTGCGCCTTGACGTTCGTGTTCACGTCGACGACCGGCGATTGCCCGGAGACCGTCAGCGCTTCTTCGAACTGTCCTACGCTCATGACCGCGTTAATCGTGGCGGTGAAGTTGGCTGGAAGCTCCAGCCCTTCGCGCTTGTAGGTTTGAAATCCTGGCAGGGCAAACGTCACCGTGTATGTGCCGGGACGCAGATCGACGATGCGATAAGCGCCTTGGTCGTCGGTGATGACCTCTCGTGTTTTTTCAATCAGCGCGTCGCTGGCCACTTCAACCGTCACGCCGGGAAGAATGGCGCCGGACGTGTCTTTGGCGGAACCGGTAATCGAGCTTTGTGCGCGCGCGGTTGTCGACAGCCCAATCACGCAGGTGATCGCGGCCAGTGCCGCGATCGTCCATTGGCGAAGTGTCATATCGTGTGCCTCCCTTAGTGGGATGGAAGTGGCTCTCGCATGGCAACTCCCATCAAGCGAGAAAGCCTATCGCCGAACGATGGACGGTGTAGAAGAAAAAAATTATTTCAACCTGTCACGGACCGTTGTAAATCCGGCCTTTTGAACAACAGCCCTGCTGAGTCAGCGCCAAGATTTGAATTGTTTGTCACCGGTGACGAAGCGCTGTTGACTTGCGATGACACGCGGACGTAGCCTCTCGGCCGCGTGTTCGACGTAATGCTCTTTTCTGTAACTGATCAGTTCGTTCGTCATTACATCACATTCAGATCGGGATCGAAGGAGGATGCATGCGACGGATTTTGACGACCGCGGCGCTGGTGCTGATCTGCCTCATCGTGAGGCATGGCACGGCCAACGCGCAAAGTGCCATTGCCGGCATAGTCAGAGACACCTCTGGCGCCGTACTTCCAGGCGTCACTGTGGAAGCCGCGAGTGACGCGCTCATTGAAAAGACCCGGTCGGTGACGACCGATGGTCAAGGGCAATACAAGATCGTCGACCTTCGCCCAGGGGTGTACACGATCACCTTCTCGCTGCCTGGTTTCAGCACCGTTCGACGCGAAGGCGTGGAACTGCCGACGAATTTCACCGCGTCCATTAACGGAGAGCTTCGTGTCGGTTCGCTTGAGGAAACGGTGAACGTAAGCGGTCAATCACCGGTCGTCGACGTGCAGAGCGCCGTCCAGCAAACAGTGATGAACCGGCAGATCCTCGACGCGGTGCCGACCGGACGAAGCGTGCCAACCTTAGGCGCGCTGTTACCTGGGGCGCGCTTGGCGCTCCCTGATGTGGGCGGCACCTCCGGCATGCAGAACCGCGATCTCACGGTCCACGGCTCAGACGGGAAAGATACGACATTCCAGGTCGACGGCATGACGCTGAACGGGATCGAAGGCGACGGCAGCGTGCAGAGTTACTTCAACGACATGATGTTCGAGGAGATTAGTTACCAGACCAGCGCGATCAACGCGGAAGTTTCCGCGGGTGGTATTCGCGCCAACATGATCCCCAAGGATGGCGGCAATCAGTTCAAAGGCGCCGCGTTCTTCTCTGGCGCCAACCAAAACATGCAGGCCAACAATTCCTCGTCCGCGGTGGCGCGAGGACTGCGCGCGCCGGACGCGCTCAACAAAGTGTGGGATTTGAATGTGTCCGAGGGCGGGCCGATCATGCGCGACAAGCTGTGGTTCTTCGCCACGTATCGTGACTGGGGCGTCTATCAGTACACGGCCAACAGCTTTTTCGCCGATGGGACGCAAAACATCGACGATGCGAGCATCCGGAGTGGCGCGCTGCGGTTGACGACCCGGCTTGGGGAGCAACACAAACTGGCCGCGTATCTCGATCGCATCCGTAAGTTCCGTGGACACGAGCCGACCGCTCCGTCCAATCCCGGCTTGGCGAATGCGGCGATTGCTGGCGAGGCGACCGACATCCGCGCGCCGAAGCAGTACTACACGGGCGAAGTGAAATACACGGGGACGCTCACGAGCCGCTTCCTCGTCGAAGCGGGATTGGCGCTCAATAACGAAAGCTACGACTTGACGCCGCAACCGGGGAGCGCGAACGTGATTCCGCGTCGCGACACGATTCTGACGACGGCGTACGGTTCGTACGACGGCGGCGTGTACTACCGGGAGCCGGTCCGGAGGACCGTCAGTACGTCCGCGTCGTATGTCACCGGTTCGCACAACATGAAGGTGGGCGTGCAGGATAGCTTCGGGTATTTCTGGCGGCAGCGGCGTGAGGTCGCGGATCTCGTGCAGGTGTACCGGAGCGGTGTGCCGTCGCAGGTGATCATTCACAACACCCCGCAAGATTCACTCGCCGACCTGAACGCGGATCTCGGCGTGTACGCGCAAGACTCGTGGACGCTTGGCCGCCTCACGCTCAATCCGGGCGTCCGGTTCGAGCACTTCAACGGATCGATTCCCGCGCGTCAAGTGGCGGCCGGGCGCTTCGTCCCGTTCCGTTCATTTACGGCGCGCGATAACGTCCCCAATTGGAACAACATCTCGCCGCGTTTTGGACTTGCATGGGATGTGCAGGGCACGGGAGCGACGGCGGTCAAGTTCGGCTGGGGGAAGTACATGACCGCGTACAGCACCGGGTTTGCTGAAACCTACGATCCGAACTTCTACGACAACGCGACGCTTCCCTGGGTGGATGTGAACGGCGACGACATCGCGCAGGGCTATATCAACTATGCTCCCGACGGCACGCGGCAGCCGTGCGTGTTTCTGACGCCTGGCTGTGAAATCGATTTCTCAACGCTCAATCCGAATTTCGGTGTGAGGCCGAGCCGCGATTTCGATCCCAACATTCAGCGGCCGTTTCAGTATGAGATGAACGCCAGCATCCAGCGCCAGATTGTTCCTGGTACGTCGGTGACGGTGAGCTATCTCCGGCGTGATTACCGGAATCTCATCTGGTCGGATAATCTGGCCGTCTCTTCATCGGATTACACGCCGTATACGGTGCCCAATCCCATCGACCCGTCGCAAACGGTGACGATCTACGACCTCAACCCGGCGAAAGCCTCCGCGGTCAACATCCTCGATCGCAACTCGTCGTTGAACTCGCGGGTGTACAGCGGCTACGACGTGACGTTTAACAGCCGGTTCCGCGATGTGACGGTGTTTGGCGGCGTCAGCCTCGGACACACCATCTCGAACACCTGCCAAGTCGCGGACCCGAACTTCCTCGCCTACTGCGATCAGTCCAAGTACAACATCCCGATGTATCCGCAGTACAAGCTGAACGGCTCCTACATGTTTCCGTGGAAGCTGCAGGTGAGCGGCACGTTGCAGAGTTACGCGGGTAACGCGGCAAATTCAACCGTCGACGGTACCATCGCCGCGGTCGATCCGTCGTTGCGCGTGGTGTGGAATGTGGATCAGGCGACGTTCAAGTCGCTCACGGGGGCGACGCTCACGCAGCCGTCCGTGAGCGTGCAGTTACTTCAGCCTGGCAAGAAACTGCTCGATCGGCAGAATCAGCTCGACCTTCGCCTCAAGCGGGCGTTTCGAGTGGGGAAGGTCGATCTCGAAGGGCAGTTCGACGCATACAACGCCCTCAATAGCGGCGTGGTCCTCTCCGTGGTGCAGAACTACGGCAGCGCCCTCGACCGGCCCGCGTCCATTCTGCAAGGACGCTTGATCCGGCTCGGGTTACAGGCGAAGTTCTAACAACCGGCTATCGTGTCTCCGGGTCGGTGTTCATGGCCGGCAGGACCGGCAAGGTTTCGCTCGCGGATCGCAACAGGTTGCCGCGCGAGTACGTCAGCAGTTTTTCGCGCGTGTCGACGATATCCAGATTGCGCATCGTGAGCTGACCGATACGGTCCTGTGGCGTGAACGCCGACTCCCCCTTCTCCATCGTCAGGCGCTCGGGCTTGTAGGTGAGGTTCGGGCTGGTTGTGTCGAGAATCGAGTAATCGTTGCCGCGACGAAGTTCCAGCGTTACTTCGCCGGTAATCTGACTGGCGACCCAGCGCTGCGCCATGTCGCGGCGCATCATCGCCTGCGGATCGAACCAGCGCCCTTGGTAGAGCAGCCGGCCAAGTTCGCGGCCGTTGTGCCGGTACTCTTCGATCGTGTCCTCGTTGTGAATGCCGGTGAGCAGCCGCTCGTAGCCGATGTGGAGCAGCGCCAGACCGGGCGCTTCGTAGATCCCGCGGCTCTTCGCTTCGATGATGCGGTTCTCGATCTGATCGCTCATCCCGAGACCGTGACGGCCGCCGATGGCGTTGGCTTCGAGCATCAGCGCGACGCGGTCGTCGAAACGGATGCCGTTGATGGCGACCGGCTGTCCTTCTTCAAACCGCAGGCGCACCGTTTCCGGTTGGACGTCGACGTCGCTCCGCCAGAAGGCGACGCCCATGATGGGGGCGACAATCTTCATCCCCTTGTCGAGATGTTCGAGATCCTTCGCTTCGTGCGTCGCGCCCAGGATGTTCGAGTCGGTCGAGTACGCCTTCTCGATGCTCATCTTGTAGGCGAGCCCGGCGCGCTGCATGTACTCGGACATCTCTTTCCGTCCGCCGAGTTCGTCGATGAAGCGCTGATCGAGCCACGGCTTGTAAATTCTAAGCGACGGGTTGGCGAGGAGGCCGTAGCGGTAGAACCGCTCGATGTCGTTCCCCTTGAAGGTGCTGCCGTCGCCCCAGATGTGCACATCGTCTTCCTTCATGGCGATGACGAGCATCGTGCCGGTGACGGCGCGTCCGATTGGCGTGGTGTTGAAGTAGGTGACGCCAGCGGTCGAGATGTGGAACGCGCCCGCTTGGAGCGCGGCAATCCCTTCGTTGACCAGTTGCGCGCGGCAGTCGATGAGCCGCGCCTTCTCCGCGCCGTAGAGCAGCGCCTTGCGCGGGATCTCGTCGTAGTCCGTTTCGTCGGGCTGGCCGAGATTCGCCGTGTAGGCGAACGGGATCGCGCCTTTTTCCCGCATCCAGTGGAGCGCGGCGCTCGTGTCGAGACCGCCAGAAAACGCAATGCCGACACGCTGGCCGGCGGGGACATGCTGAAGAATGGTCGCCATGAGTGCTTCATTTTACCCGGCGCCGGCCGGCGGCGTCCGTGAGTGCTACACTGCTCAGTCGTTCAGCCATCATTTATGAGGAGCGGAAGCATGAAAGCCCAGCTCACTTTGTCGCGTCGCGAACTGTTGCTGTCGGTGCCAGCCCTTGCCGTTGCCAGCCGTCTCTTGGCGCAGTCTGGCGGCACGCTCAAAATCCGCGCGCTCAATCACCTGACGATCGGTGTCGCCGACGTCAAGCGCTCGGTCGATTTCTATCAAGGGCTGTTCGGCATGCCCATTCAGGCGCGTCAGGGGACGACGATCGTCTTGCGCATCGGGAACGGTCCGCAGTTTCTGGCGATCGGTCCGGCGGGCGCGAATGTGGCGCCAAGCATCACGCACTACTGCGTGACGATTGAAGACTTCAACGTGGACCGCGTGCTGAGCGTGCTGGCCGCGCACGGCGTGACGAAAGCCGAGGCGACTGGTGGCGGCATGAGTGGTGGCCCGATGAAGGTGCGCGTCCGCATGCGTGGTCCGGAATCGGGGGGCGCGCCGGGCGGGACGCCTGAACTCTACGTGGGCGATCCGGACGGCGTGGTCGTCCAGTTGCAAGACCCGAAGTACGCCGGCGGCGCTGGCGCGCTTGGCGAGATCGTGAAGGTCGAAGCGGCGCCCTCGAAGGGGCTCATCGCGCTCAAGGATCTCAGTCACTTCACCGTCTTTGCGACCGATAGCGAGCGCTCGAACAAGTTTTATCACGACATCTTTGGCACCGGCATCCGTTCGTATCAGGGACCGACCGCGCCAACCGTGGCGATTGGATCGACCGTGCAGTTCGTCATGTTCACCGGGGGCGGCGGCGGTGGAGCGCGCGCGGGCGCGCCGCCCGCGCCGCCACGTCCGGCGAACATCAACCACGTCAGCTTCAACATGGACAACTTCAAGCCAGACGAGGTGACGAAGGCGCTTGAGAGCTACGGGATCAAGCCGCGCGAATCGCAGACGGGGGCGGTGCCGCCGCTTCGTCACTACATCAGCATGCGCATGGAAAATCGTGGCGGCGCGAAGGATGGGACGCCGGAGCTGTACTTCACCGATCCGGACGGCATCCTGGTGCAGATTCAGGACACGAGCTACTGCGGCGGCGGCGGGTTCCTCGGCAATCTCTGCCCGCCGGTGTAGTCCGCAGGTCGATTGTCTTCGCCGCCGCTTCTCGAACTCATCAACGCCACCGTCGTCAAAGGTGGCGTGCCGGTGCTCGACGGTCTGACGCTGACGATTCGGGACGGCGAGCACACGGCCATTCTCGGTCCAAACGGCGCGGGGAAGTCGACGCTGCTCAATCTGCTCACGCATCAGGACTACGCGTTTGCCTCGGAGCAGACGCCGCCCGTGGTGCGTGTGTTTGGACGCGAGCGCTGGAACGTCTCCGATCTGCGCTTGCACCTCGGCATCATCTCGAACGATCTGCACCAGCGATTCGTCGCGGGCCACAGCGCCGGCCGCGTGCGTGGTCTCGATGCGGTCGTCTCCGGGTTTTTTGCGACGCAAGGATTTCTCGTTAACCGCGACGTCACCGACACGATGCGGCACGACGCGCGGCACGCGCTGGCGCGGCTCGACGCTTCGCATCTGGCGGACAAGACGATGGATGAGATGTCGACAGGGGAAGCGCGACGTGTGCTGATTGCCAGAGCGCTCGTCAGCCATCCGAAAGCGCTCATCCTCGATGAACCTTCCGCCGGGCTCGACGTCGTGGCCAAACATCGATTCCTCGATGCCGTGCGACGGATTGCCATCGAGGGAACGACGATCGTCCTCATCACGCATCACGTCGATGAAATTTTTCCTGAGATCGGTCGCGTGCTGTTGCTGCTAGGCGGCCGTGTCGTCGCGGCTGGACCGAAGGCGCAGATGCTGACGTCCGCGTCGCTCAGCCGGCTGTTCGGCGCGCCGGTTACCGTCGACGAGCGCGGCGGGTACTACGACGCCCACGCGTAGCGTTTACGGCGCGGGACGATAGGTGCCGAACGCGGCGAGCAGCGTTTCGGTCACGCTGTTCATCGGGCCGAGCGGTTGGCGTGGTGGTGTGAGTCCAGAGACGAATCCGTTGGCCTTCAAGCGATCGAGAATCGGTTGCCGTGTTGTGATGATGTGGATCGGCACGTTCCATGACGCGCCGGTGCCGGTGACGAGCGCGGGCGGTTGATGATCGCCAATCAGAATCATCACGAAGTCGCCGTGCTGATGTTTGCGCACGTACCCCGCGAGCGTGTCGTAGCTGTAGGCGATGGCGCGCACGTAGGACGGCGTGAGATCGGTCCAGTCGATCTCTTGCGCGTAGGCCCTGTCGAGATCG
>JAISPN010000004.1 GCA_031274845.1 Acidobacteriaceae bacterium | reverse complement strand
ACGCGAGACGAAATAGGTGGCATCGCTACGATTCGCACCAGCATCCGCGCCAGCGTTCTCATCAGCGTTCTCGCCACTCCACGCGATGGTGACAGCCGATTCGCTGTAGGTGACCACCGGCGCTGGTGGCGCGGCGATCGCTTCGCCGAGCGGCGCCACACTGACCGGCGACGCGGGTCCGCGCCGGCCGCGATCGTTCACCGCAACCGCGACATACGAGCGCACGCGGCCAGCGTCCGTCGGCGTCACGGTTGTCAGGGTATCGACGATTCTGGCCACGGCCCCTTGATCGACCGCCTCCTTCGGCTGCGCCGCGCGGATGCGATCGACTTCGTCGGGCGACGCGTCGGAATCGATGGGTTTATTCACGATCACGCGGCCGACACGTTGACCGTTCCTGATGACGACATCGGCGGCAGTCGCCGGCGGACCGTCGAACGCGTAGACGTCCACCTGCGCGATATTCCCGGGTGACGCCCGGTCGATATTGGTCGTCGGCACGCGGAGTTGCACCGTCACCGCCCCGCCACGACGAAGCACCGACACCTCACTCGGAGGCGAGGGAATACGTGTGAGCGGCGGCAGCGGCGGCCCCTTCTTGCCGCAGCCGACGGCGAGCACCAGCAGCGCGCACATCCACCACCGGCTCACAGAATGTACCTGGACAGGTCTTCGTTCTTGACGATGTCCGCGAGCATGCGGGCGACGTACGCTTCGTCGATGACGACGTGTTTATCGCGGAGATCCGGCCCCTCGAACGAAATCTCGTCGAGCAGCTTCTCCATCACCGTGTGCAACCGCCGCGCGCCGATGTTCTCGGCCCGCTCATTGACGACGGTCGCAAAGTCGGCGATCCGCTCGATGGCCTCGTTGGTGAACGTCAGCTCGATGCCTTCGGTCGCCATTAGCGCGGTGTACTGCTTGATCAAGGCGCTACGCGGCTCGGTGAGGATGCGGACGAATTCGTCCTTGCCGAGCGCTTCAAGCTCGACGCGGATCGGAAAACGCCCCTGCAACTCCGGAATCAGATCGGACGGCTTCGAGACGTGAAAGGCGCCCGCGGCAATGAAGAGGATGTGATCGGTGCGCACCATGCCGTGCTTCGTGTTGACCGTCGTCCCTTCGACGATCGGCAGGATATCGCGCTGCACCCCTTCGCGGCTGACGTCCGGGCCGTGGCTCCCCTCGCTGCCGGCGATCTTGTCGATCTCGTCGACGAAGATGATGCCTGCCTGCTGCACGCGCTCGACGGCGGTTCGGGAGACGCTCTCCATGTCGATCAGCTTCTGCTGTTCGTCCTTGGTGAGATATTCGAGCGCGTCCGGCACACGCATCCGCCGCTGCTTCGTTTTTCCCTGAAACATGCCGGGCAGCATGTCCTTGAGATTGATGTCGATCTCCTCGACGGACGATCCGGCGACGATCTCGAACGAGGGGAACGACGACTTCTCCCGAACGTCGATCTCCACCATCCGCGATTCAAGGCGTCCGGCGCGCAGTTGCTCGCGGAGCCGCTCGCGCGTCTGCTGCTGTTCCATCCGTCCCGTATCGGCGGCATCGCCAGAGGTCGCCGTCGCCGTCGCCGGGCGCGGCTGAACCGGCGGCAACAACAGATCGAGCAGCCGCTCCTCCGCATTCGCCGCCGCCTTGCCGCGCACATCCTCCACGCGCTCGTCGCGCACCATCTCGACCGCCAGCTCCACGAGATCGCGCACCATCGACTCCACGTCGCGGCCGACGTAGCCGACCTCGGTGAACTTCGACGCTTCCACCTTGATAAACGGTGACTGCGCCAGCCGCGCCAGACGGCGGGCAATCTCCGTCTTGCCGACACCGGTCGGCCCGATCATCAGGATGTTCTTCGGCGCCACGTCGTCCGCCAGATCGGGCGGCAGCTTCTGGCGGCGCATGCGGCTGCGCAACGCAATCGCGACCGCGCGCTTGGCAGCGTGCTGACCGACGACGTATTTGTCGAGCTCGGCGACGATCTGACGCGGCGTCAACGTCTCGGTGGCGCTACGGATGAATTCCGGCAGGTAGATAGGCACGAGAGAGTTACAACTCTTCAATCGCGATTGTCGCGTTGGTATAGATACAAATCTCGGACGCGATGGCCATCGCGCGTTCGGCAATCGCGCGCGCATCGAGCTCGGTGCTGCCAGCAAGCGCTTTGGCCGCGGCGAGCGCGTACGGGCCGCCCGATCCGATCGCCACGATGCCGTCGTCGGGTTCGATGAGATCGCCGTTGCCCGAGAGCAAAAACGTCGAGGAGGCGTCGAGCACGATGAGCATCGCTTCAAGACGCCGGAGCATCCGATCGGCGCGCCAGTCCTTGGCGAGTTCAACGGCCGAGCGTTCGAGGTTGCCGCGGTACTGTTCAAGCTTCTGCTCGAAGCGGGAAAAGAGCGCGAAGGAATCGGCGGCCGACCCGGCAAACCCCGCGAGGATGCGGTCGTTGTACAGACGCCGGATTTTTCGCGCCCGCTGCTTGACCACCGTCTGCCCGAGCGTCACCTGTCCGTCGCCGGCCAGCACCGCCCGCCCGCGATGACGAACGCCAAGAATTGTCGTGCTGTGAAACATCAGAATTCTGACTGTATCGGCGTCCCGATCAGAGTGTCAAGAAACGGGACGCGCCTGTGCTCGCATCAGGACACCACATCAGAAGACGCTCACACAAATCATGAAAACACTGCGAAAATATAAACGCGGCGTTATGGCAGGGCGGTTGCTTTGTCATTCTTGAGGAGCAGACAAATGACGCGACAGATGATGACGACACTCGTCGCCTGTGTGATCCTGACGGTCAGCGCCGTCGGCGTCGACGCGCAACGGAATGCCCAGCCGCGCAGTGGCGGTGGCCGGACCAGCAGCGGGAGCGGCAGAAGCGCCGGCGGCACGACGCACGGCAGCGCCACCCCGCGCGCCGGGGGGAATAGCGGCGGATCGACCGGCAACAATTCCGCCGGCAACAACGGCGCGGGACAAGCCGTCCCTCGGCCCAACAACACTCAAACAGCCGTGCCACGCGACCGGTACGGCCGGCCCATCATCATTAGACCTGTGCGTCCCGGCTATTGGGGCGGCTACTATCCGTTGGGCTGGGGTGGGCTCTGGGCTGGCGGCTACTACGGTGGCTACTATGGCGGTTATTACGGTAGCTACTACGACCCTTGGCTGTACGGCGGCGGCTCCTATGCCTCCACGCAAGACGAGGCGCAAGGCGCGCTCCGGATCAAGGTGAAGCCGCAGACGGCGGCGGTGTACGTCAACGGCTACTTTGCCGGTCAGGTCGACGACTACAACGGTGTCTTCCAGCGGCTACGTCTCGCGCCAGGCCCGCAGCGCATTGAAATCCGCGACGAAGGCTACGAGCCGTTGTTCTTCGACGTGTGGATCAAGCCGAATCAAACGATCACGTACGACGGGCAGTTGACGCCGCGCGGGCGCTGACCTTAGGTCAGCGCTCGACTAACCGCCGTTCCGCGACGAACTCGCCCACTTTCTGCCACTGCGCCGAGCCGTATCTGGCAAGCACCTCAATGCGGGCATCGACAAACTGCGAGTTCTGCAGCATCTCAAGACGCGCTTCGGTACCGGTGTAGCCCTTGGGCGACGAGGCGGTCAGCGTATCGGAGGTCGCTCCCGCCGGTAACCCTTCACCGCCGGCGGCACGGACAAAGCTGCTCCCCCACTCCATGTCTTCACCGACGCGGCGAAACACGATATTGGCTTGCAGTGCCTGCAATGTCTGGGTGGAATTGTTCTTCAGCTTGAACGAAATGGTGGGCACCAGCTTGTTCTGTCCATCGACGATGCCGGCGTCGAACCATCCCGTCGCCACATCCGTCACGGTGAGGTTCTTGGTGAGATCAATGTTTTCGCCGCACCCGGAGACGAGGACGGCGAGGGCCAGCACGAAAGAGCCGATCAGTGTGCGCATCCCCGGTATTCTAGAACACCCGCACATCGACACGGCGCTCGGCTTCGGCGCGCGAAATACGTCCCGCCAGAAAATCGTTCAGGTCGCTCCCTTTGAGGCTCAACACCACTGTTCGCGCATCGGTATCGACTGGCGTCACACGCGGACGGTCGTCGGTGCGACGCGCCGCCACCGTCAAGGTTTCCGCGGGCGCAAGGTTCAAGCCGCGGCTGTGTTCGAGCATCGCGTTGACGAGCGCGTCGCGGACCTCTGTGCGATACGCCTCGTTTGGATCGGTCAGGATCGGATCCACCATCGGCGCTGACGGCGCCGCGCCTCCCGCCGCGGCGGGAATGGCACCGGCCGCGCTGACCGCGACCGGCTGCGGCAGCGGCGCCATCTGAATCTCGAGGCGCTTGAGCGCCTGCTGCACGTTGATGTCGTCCGTCGCCGAACGCTCGATGTACGCCTTGAGTGTCTGGAGCGCGGTGTCGACGTTCAGATCGTTCTGGTTGAGTGTCCGGAAGCTCCAGGCCAGCGTCCCCTCGAGCCCCGGAACTTCGACGTCGAAGAAGATGCCGTAGCCGTCCAGCCGGAACCCGCGCACGCGCGCGGCGTCGGTGAGCAGCATGTCCGCCGGCATGATCGTCTGCAACCGGTCGCGGATCACCGTGGCGCCATGCTCGACCGCGCCTTCGAGCACGCGTTCCATGAGCCCCAGCTGATAGCGCGACTCCCGCAGTTGACGCGGCACGACCGCGTCTCCCGGCGCCACAGAGGCCACGTCTTGCGCGAACAGCGCGCACGGCATCACGGCCATGCAGACAGTGCCAAGCCACAAACGGTGCTGACGATTGATGACGGCCATAACGTTCTACAGCTCTCTCGCTAACAAAAATTTCCGGGACACTCTTATCGCTGACGTTGACGCTATCGCTGCTCAGACACGCGCTGCACCAGACTGTTCAACTGCTGCTGCGTGCGAAGCACTTCCATGCCGGTATTGCGCTGATAGAGCCCCAGCGTCTGATCGATGCGCACCAGATCCGCCTGCCGCTGCGACTGCGACTCGCGCGTGTACTCGGCCAGCCGCAACGCCAACTCGCGCTGCTGCCGCTTCTCGCTCTCCTGCACGAGCGCGCGCACGCGGCGCAGCATCGCCTCATCGTCTGACGCTGACGCCGACGCGGATGCCGCTGTCGCGGCGCTGGGCACAGATTCAATGGTCGCGACAGGCATGGCGCCCGGCGCGTCCGTGACGACTGACGCCACCACAGGGTTCGGCACAAGCGGCGACGCCTCGTGCTGTACTGCGGCAACAGCAACCGGCGCCGCTTGATGTCTCCAGCCGGTGCGCACCGACAGACCGCCGGCGCCATACGAGACGTCAAGGTTGGCCAGCCCCGCCGACGCGCCAATAACGAGCACCGCCGCGGCCGCCTGCGCCCACGCCGGAATCTCGCTCCACGTCCGCTGCCACGCGTGCCGTGGCCGCAAGACCGGCCGAGGCTCGACCGCGGGTTCGACCGCCGCCACGCGCACCGCAATCTGACCGGCCGGCACCGGCGCCTGCCACGCGCCCATTTCACTGCGGACCGCCGTCAAGCTGTCCAGTTCGGCGCGGCAGACGAGACACCCGCTCAGATGACGATCGAACTGCGCCAGCTCGTCCGGCGACATCTCGTCGTACAGATACCCCATCAGCGCCTGCTCGCGCGCGTTGCCGTAACTGCAGAATCCATCTTTGGTCATCGTCATGCCACCTGACCGGCCGAGCGCGCCAGCTCGCGCCGTAACACTGTCAACCCCTGATAGAGCCGCGTCTTCACCGTACTCAACGGGCACCCCTGAAGATCGGCGATCTCCTGAAACGTGAGCCCGTGATACTCCTTCAACACGATCGCCGTCCGCTGTTCGTCGGGGAGCCGCTTCATCGCTTTCGCCACGTGTCGAGACAGATCCTTTCGCGTGACCAGATCCTCGATCGACTCCGACGGCTCGGCGGCCACCGCCAGTTCCATCAGGTCCACGTCCTCCGGCATGTGCACAATCGGCGCACGCCGTTCCCGGCGCAGAAAATCACGGCAGAGATTGAGGGCGATCCGGTACAACCACGAAGAAAATTTCGCCTGCCCCCGGAATCCCGGCAGCGACCGATACGCTCGGAGGAACGTCTCCTGACAGACATCGCGCGCCTCTTCTTCCCGTCCCAGCGTTCGGTACGCCAAGGCATAGATCGGCCGCTCCCAGCGCAGAATCAACTGGTTGAAGCTCTCCTGATCGCCACCAAGCGACCGGGCCACGAGATCTTCGTCGGGCGACGTCATGAGAAACGGGATGAGGCCTCTTTATCGGTTCACTCAGGTTAGACGCGGGAAACGGGCGCATGGCCGGGCCGGAGCCGCCGCGCCGTCTGTCTTGAACGATCCTACACTGGCGCCCCACGCCTTCCGCTGTCCATGGTTTCGCCCCACGAAAACGTTTCGCCGCCTGACAACGGGTGAGTACAATCACATCCTTCAATCGGCTGGCCCGGCTGACCGCGCAGATGACTCCGCACCCCTCGCTTCTGTCGCAGATCGCCACCGCCACGCGGTTGAGCGATGTTCTCCCGGCACTTCATCACCATGCGCTCGCCACGCTCGGCGGGACACACAGCCTGCTCTTCGAGCACAATCCGCGCACCGGCACGCTCCACCTCACCTCCAGCGACCACCTCGACGACCTGACGCTCACCTCCGATCTGTCGGGAACAGCGGACTCTCCCTTGCTCGCCGACACGTGCACACGTGGCACAGCCACGTTCGTCTCCGCGCTCAAACGCCAGCTCCCGGAGGTGGCGAAACGTCTCGATGCGCGGGCGGCGCTGCTCATCCCGATCGGCCGTGGCCACGAACGGATCGCGCTCCTGCTCGTGGGCTTCGACGTTCCCCCAGCAACCGCGCCCGCAGCGACGGACATCGCCGACGTCGCGAATACGTTCGCCACGGCGCTCGAACTGTTTCGCTATCGCGCGCAGTGCCTGCATCAGGAACACGTGCGGATGGTCATCGACCGCTTCACGACGGTCCTCGCCGACCATGCCCCGATCGAGGACGCGCTCACGTCGCTCTGCACGGTCATCGCGCAGTTCACGGCCAGCACGCGCGTGTCGGTCTGGCTGCACGACCGCGACAAGCGCGTATTGACGCGCTGCGCCACGTCGGAGACCGCCTCGACCATCAACCCGCACATCCGCGCGGACGATAGCCTCGCGCCCGTCGCCGTGGCGATGCGACACGCGCGCGCGACCGTGTGGCAGACCGCCAATGAAACCACGCACACCATCACGGTGCCGCTCCGCGTCTACCAGCGGGCGCTCGGCACGCTGCTCATCGAAGGCGTCCCGCTCGATCCACACAGCGAGGCCGGAATGCTTGACTGCGTGGACGAAGTCGGCCGTCAGATTTCCG